>CBIHRH010000347.1:0-5854 GCA_966212365.1 uncultured Emticicia sp.
ATACCCACTACTTCGGGGTCGTTTACACTGGTATCGCTCAATATGGTATGCCAATGCCCTGTTTTTACTATCTCAAATAAAGTCGGAATATCGTTTATTTCCATACAAATATTAGGCTCCAGGTTCTTTTGGCTGAATGATTTCACAAAAAAATGAATGGTGCTATAACCGCTGAAAGGTAATGCCAGGGGCAATTGGGCAACTTCATCAAGTGATATACTGCTTTTTTGGGCCAATGATGATTTTCTGGCTGTTACCAAAACCATGTTTGCTTTGAGAAGTGCCTGGCATTTCAAATGAGGTTCCTTGAGGTTTTCGTGGAATGTCAGAATAAAATCAAATTCATTTGCATTGAGTTTTTCGAGCAGGTCTTTGGTAGTACCAAATACAGCCTGAATTTTGATATTGGGATATTGTTTGGCAAACTCTATCAATGTTCTGGCAAAAAGAATCCGCATGGAGTAAATCACACCAATCGTGATTTTTCCCTTATTGAGATTTTTCAAGTCCTGCAAAACCAATAAGCCGTCATTGGCTCTGTTTATACTCTGTGCAGCATATTCGCCAAATACCTCACCAGCTTCGGTAAGCGTAATCCGTTTTCCGATACGGTTAAACAAAAGCACGTGTAATTCATCCTCCAACTGTTTGATTTGTTGCGACAAAGTGCTCTGACTTATATTTAATTCGCTTGCGGCCTCGGTAAAATTTAATAATTCCTTTGCTTTCAAAAAATATTTCAGTTGCCTTAGCTCCATATTTCTAAATCGGTTCTATCGATTGATTTTATCGAAAAATAGCGTTTTGCAAATATAGGCACTATTCAGATATTTGCAGAATAGTGTTTCAGACAAAATATTTTAACACCTAATTTTATATCAATTATGAAGTTTACACTTATTGCATCGGTTTTATTGTTGACCATTGGGTTTGCTGCGTTTAGTCAGGAAAAACCATCTACTAAATCTGAAAAAGGTTTAATTAAAGTATCTGTCATGTATCCTTTTGCTGAAGGTAAGACCTTCAACATGGAATACTATGAAACCAAGCACATGCCAATGGTTGCAGCCTTTTTAGGAGCAAATCTGGTTAAATATACCATCGAAAAAGGGCTGGCCAGTGGTATTCCGAACCAACCATTGCCTTATATGGCTATTGGTACTTTTTATATAAAAAGCCTTAGTGAGTATCAGGCAGCTATCGGGCCGAACAGAGATGCCATCAGAGCAGACTTTCAGAATTATACCAATATCGCCCCGATTATTCTGGTGAGTGAGGTGGTGAAGTGAGGATTTTTCTTTATGTGTGAATGATAATAAACCAAATGTTTAGTCCTGAAATAGTTTATGTAAACCTATTTCAGGACAAGTCATTTTCTATTTCACCTTAAACAACCCAATAGTAAAATCCAGCAATTTCCCATCTCCATACTGTCCATGCCCCGGGATGACAATTTTCACATTCGGATAAGCTTTTTTCACCTTTTCAACTGTATTTGACCATTCCGCCACATTTGCATCGCCTAAATAGCCTTTACCTGCATCAATTTCTTTTAATAAACATCCGCCAAACAAGATGTTTTCACTCGGGAAATAACCCACAACATTATCTTTGGTATGCCCTTCGCCGAAAAACTTTGCCGTAATGCTTTCCTTTCCGACTTTTAAATTTAATGGTTCGCTGAAACTATTTTGCGGAACCTCATATTTATTCTCTCTGGCCAGTTCAATAGTTTTAGCATAGGCATAAGAAGGAATCCTACTCTCATGGAATGCCTTTAATCCCCCTAAACAATCGTCATGAAAATGGGTAGGGATAATGGCGTTTACCTTGCAACGTAGCGATTCCCGAATCCATTTGATGAGCTCTTCAGAATTCTTGTCGTTGGTGGGTGTGTCAAAAATAATTACTTCATTATTATCCCTCACAATGAGGCCGTTACAGGGCACATACCCAAAATCGTTGGTTTGTTTAAATGAGGTATGCTCAAAAGCATTTTCAGCAATCTGGGTAACAATTAAATCTTTCGATTTGTAAATTTCTTTGGGTTGAAATGTAGATTTTTTCTGGGCGATACCATTAAAAATGGTTAATAAGCATACAATGAGGAGGATTGTTTTTACGATGGATTTCATTTGACTGTTTTGGAGTTTTGCACGTTAATTTTTAAAGAACCTGAGTGGTTGTAAAGTTACCTGATTATTTAAAATACTTCTTTCAACTTCTTACTAAAATCAATCGATTCAGCCAATTTTTTTATTCTGCATATGCGACTTTATTATGTTCTTGTATAGCCAAATCTTTGCTAAACATTTTTGCTTTTCTCAACGCAGGTCTTCAAATCGAGTAATCTTTGTCGGACATTGTTTTGTAAGTTTCGCTTAATAAAAGAAGTTAAAAGACTAAAAGGGAAACGAAGTTCAAAAGAGTACAAGAATGTCACTTCAGTCACGCCCGGTTCAGGTTCTTTAAATGTCCACGACCCTAAAAATGTCCTGAACAGAAACGGGCCTTTAGTCATTTTTACTGCCGTCACTTTTGGTCTGTTGAAACTAACGTATTCGGTCTCCATTCCTAACCCATTTTTAGCGACACAGTATGCCTTTATACCTTTATCTGCATTTGTTGCCCCATTGATTAATTCCGCTTTCGTCAAAAATGTATCCCATTTAAGCCTGTTATTATAATCCTGTGTATAATCAAAAATGATGTCCTGCGTGCCCTGAATATTTATTTTCTCCGAGAATTTGATTGCTTCCATTATTTTGCCTGAAGTTTTTCTAATAAATATTTAAACTCCGTTTCATCAGTTTCCCAACTCATCTTATTTTTCATTCTTTTCTTAACGGCAGCAATGCTTTTCATTTTGTCTTGTTGCAAAATATCTAAAACTAACGGTCTGCAAGAATAGTCTGTCGGGTCGTAATAATGCCAGATGTTTATCAAAAGCTCCAGATCATCTGGATTTGTCACACCTTTTAAGCTTTGAAGGCTTTTTGTTACTGCATTTTTATTGTCTTCGCTGTCGATTCCTTCTTCATTACTTTTATATTCCTCAAAAATATTCCGAAGAGTTTTTATTGCTTTTGCCTGAGCTAACGTGTCTATCTGAATTTGACTGATTTGTTCCAATCGGATTTCTTTTTGTCCACCAGCCTCAATTGAAACTTCAATTTTCTTATAATTATCATCATCAACAATAACTATCACTGGTGGACACCTAAATCCACCAGAGATACTTAACAATTGAAAGTGTCCGTCCGCATCAGTTTTTGTCTTACTCCAGCTTTTGTTTTTATTGTAAGTGGTTATATTACTCAAAGGTTTGCCTGTTTTAGCATCGATGATTGTTCCGCTAACTACCTGTTTACAGTCGCATGAAATCAAAAAAGTGATGATTAAAAGTACCTGTAAGGCATCCCTCATTTTACGATAATCTAAATTTGTTTTTAATCTCACCAATACTTATTCTTTTACACGCGTCCCTTCTAACGGATATGCTTCCAGTATATTACCTGTAATATGGTCATCATCTTTTCTGGTCATAATCAGTACCGCGTCTATATCATTGGCTCTGTAATAAATGGTTACTTCATTGTCCTTTACTTCCACTTTTGAAATCTTGGCGATTTCAGTTCCTGTTGCATCATCCTTCACAACACCTGTTAATCCATTATCCTTTTTCTCAAGAATGATTAATCGCTTTAAATCTCCGAGCGGCGTTCCGGGTATAGATACTTTCCATTTTCCTTCAAAGTAATCAACTCCTTTTTTTGTCTGTGCCTGAATCTGGAATGATAGCAGGAGCAATACCAGCCCTGCGCAATATGTGTTTAGTTTTTTCATATAGGTTTGAATTTTTAATGTATTTAAATTATACAATTGCATTTGCTTAATAAAATTACTGATTTCTACCTCTTATTTGCTGACTGTTACCGCGTATTCCGAAAATCTCATTTTTACTGTGTCCATTTTTGCTCGGGCGTTCGCAGGTAATTGAAATAGAATAATAGCTTAATACATTATCGTCAGGCAAAAAGGTAGCCACCGTATTGGCTACCTTTTCAGATACCGCCTGAGTGGCTGGTATATGAAAACCATCGCTTCGCTGTTACACTGCTGTCATCGCTCAAAAAGGTGCCCACCATACTGGTCACCTTTTCCTGTACCGATTTATTGGCTGGTACTCTGAAACACGCCGAAACTATCTGCTCGTCATGCTCAGGTATATAATCAATTATACCTCTGCCACCTATCTTTCGCTTGAACGCTTTCTCTTCCTCCATACCAATTTTGTTATGTGGACGGCAAGTCGTGGACGGCAAGTCGCGGACGGCTAGTTGTGGATCTTAATCCAAGACTAGTTATCCCCTACTCGTTGTCCCAACTAGGCGTACCCCTAAATTTCCGATTTTGGATTGTATTTTCAAAGTGTTTGCAGAGGTTTTTGGTATAATCGTACTGTGGAGGATGCGGCATTTAATGATAAAAGTTCTGTTTAATCTTCCCAATAGCCACCGCATACATAAAAACTATTTCTTTTCCACTAAATTCACTAATTTTGGCCCCACATAAAAACCGATACCCGTCGGCCAGCACACTCTACTACAAAACACTCATGAGAAAAATCCTCTTTTTATGCTTGCTTGCAGGCATTACCATTGCTCAAACACCTAAGCCTTATGGTGCCACTCCATCTGCCGACCAACTCAAATGGCACAAGATGGAATACTACGCTTTTGTACATTTCGGGCCAAATTCCTTTACCGATAAAGAATGGGGTGATGGCACAGAAAAGGAAGAAGTATTCAACCCAACGCAATTAGACTGCCGCCAATGGGCACGCATAGCCAAAGCTGCAGGCATGAAAGGTATCATCATCACCGCCAAGCACCACGATGGCTTTGCCCTATACCCAAGTAAATATTCTACCCATACCGTGAGAGAATCGAAGTGGAAAGATGGCAAGGGCGATGTATTGAAAGAACTATCAGCCGCTTGCAAAGAATATGGCTTAAAAATGGGTATCTATATTTCTCCATGGGACAGAAACCATCCAACCTACGGTACACCCGAATACAATCAGGTATACGTAAACATGCTGAAAGAAATCACCACCCAATACGGCGATTTATTTGAAGTATGGTTTGATGGTGCCAATGGCGAAGGCCCTAATGGCAAAAAACAGGTCTATGATTTCCCGTTGTTTAATAAAACTGTAAAAACTTATCAACCACACGCCCTTATTTTCAGCGATGCAGGTCCGGATATTCGTTGGGTAGGTAATGAAAGAGGATTTGCCGGAGAAACCTGCTGGAGTACTATCAACGGTGCACAATTATTCCCTGCCTATGATAAACCTAAACACCTGAATGTAGGTGATGAAAACGGCACACACTGGATTCCGGCAGAATGCGATGTATCTATCCGTCCGGGTTGGTTTTATCATAAAAACGAAGACGATAAAGTAAAAACACCAACCGCCCTGATGGACATCTGGAATAAATCAGTAGGCAGAGGCGCCAATTTATTATTGAATATTCCGGTAGACGGGCGTGGCATAGTAAATGAAAATGATGAAAAATCATTGATGGAATTCAAGAAATTGCGCGATGAGTATTTCAAGAAAAACCTACTGGCTAAAGGTACTTTCACCAAAACCGTGGGAGAAAACAGTGTGGATATTAAAATGAATAAAGCACAAAACTTCAATTGCTTGATAGTGCAGGAAGATATTCGTTACGGACAACGCGTAAGCCAGTTTGCAGTACAGGTAAAAGATAACAACGAGTGGAAAACCGTTGCAACAACCACAACCATCGGCAATAAACGCATTGTGTATTTCCCGAGGGTA
>CBIHRH010000348.1:0-5851 GCA_966212365.1 uncultured Emticicia sp.
GTAAAGGCAATAATGGTATTGAAAAATAATGCCCACACGCCAACAATCCGGTGCAAATCAGAAGTAATAGTCCGCCAGCTTTTGCGGTTGATTTTTATACGAAAAGTTAAAACCTGAATAATGTGCTTTTTGTAGACGATTAACCCCGTAATGCAAGAAATAATGATACAGATTCCTAAAAGGGCTATAAAGGCTGCGCCCGGAACACCCACCTGGATGCTAAAATGGTACTGATAAATCCATTCGATGGCACTTGGTGTCAGATTTTGTAATTCTCCTTCTCTTAAAATTTTTCCCGTAAACGGGTCATAAGTAATGAGTCCTAAATCATAGCTGGTAATACGTGCATCATTGAGGTATAGCCTGAAATTATACGCTTTATTTGGCCCATCATCAGGATTCATCCAGGCAATGCCATCAATGGCAGGATAGCGTTTGGCAATGTCTTTATAGAAATAATCAAGCGGGAGTCTTTCTTGTTGTTGCTGAACTGTGAGTAATTCTTTATTAGCGCAGTCGTCAATTTCTTTTCTGAATACCAAGGCGGAGCCGCTGAGTCCTAACAAAATCAAAAAAAAGCCATTAATCAGTCCGAGCCAACTATGTATTCTAAAAAGCTGACGATTTAGTTTCATATTTTCCTCTGGGTATATGTGGCGCGAGCTTCCAGCTCGTTGTCGGCCTTAAATTTCAAAAAGCATTTTTAAAGTAAATTAAACGCCAGGAATAAGTGTTCCAAAATAAATATTTATCGTTTTTGTGATTAATTTACTTGCTTAATCACCGCGAACTGGAAGTTCGCGCCATAAATATTTAGCCGACTCGAATCTACAAAAATAATAGCCGATTCTTTTTATTATTTCCGCCACGAACAAAGCAAAACTTTATCTCCAAAAACACTTCCAATCAGCATTTTATTTCTCCATACTGCCCCGACACTTGAACCTGAAAGTGAGCTCCCTTCATTCAGATAGATACTTTCAACCGTTGGTTTTTCATTTTCAAAAGAGATTTTAATTATTTCTGATGGAGATAATTTTGAATGGTCTTTTGAATGCGCTAAAAAAGCCAATAATTTTGGGTGACAGCCTATCCACAAATCACCTGATTCATCTAATTCTATATTATCAGCCCCATTCACTGCAATTTCACTATTTTCTGTCAACTTACCGGAGGCAATATCTCTGTCAAAGACTTTGATTTTCTTACCTGTTGTTGCTGCGACAAATAATTTTTTACCATCCTGATTTATATTAATACCATTAGCATATAAAAAGCCGTCGGCCACTATGCTGGCTTTTCCACCATAAAAATAACAGACATTTCCCATTGGAATTTGAAGCAAATCTTTTTTAGAACGCCACGATGATTTCTTTTCGTCGTGGTCATTAGTCAGGTAGAATTGCCTTTCCCCTACTCCAACAATATCATTGGGGCTAATAAATAGCTCATTAGTGATAGTTTCCTTATGAATCAGCGTACTATCAGTAAATCGAAATATCTCTATAGAAGTATCTAAGTTTCTGTGATGATTTATGACAAAAAGCAATTTTTGCCCCTCCAGAGATTGATACAAACTGATACCATGCGGATGGAAATCGTTAAAAGGTAGATTGTCCGTCAGTTTTATCGGTGTAGGAGCTTCTTCCTTAAGATTTAATAGATAGATAGCGCCATTAGGGGCATTTTCAGTAAATGTGCTTGAAGAAATCAGAGCTAATCCTGTTGCTTTATCAATGGTTATATCCTCTGCTCCATTGAAACCTTTTATTTCTGTAACTCTACCGACAAAATGTGGTTCTATTTTCGTAAAAAAACCGGAATACCAAAGTATTCTAAGAACAAAGATTGTTAGCAACAGCAGCACTCCTAAGGTAATTTTTAACCAGCGTTTCATAGGTGAGAGTTAAGGTTTAGCTATAAATAGGCAATTTTACACATCACAAATCTCCACCCCTTGTTTCAATGAGGCTATTTTATCAGGACGAGCAGGGATAAACTCTTGTGCTACAAAACCCTTAAAGCCCGTATCTACAATAGCTTGCATAATAGCCGGATAATATAATTCCTGGGTCTGGTCTATTTCGTGTCTGCCAGGTACGCCACCGGTATGATAATGAGCAATATACTTTTGGTTTTCTTTAATTGTTCTGATTACATCACCCTCCATAATCTGCATATGGTAGATGTCATAAAGCAATTTGAAATTCTCAGCATCAATCATTTTACACAATTCTACACCCCAGCTGGTATGGTCGCACATATAATCTTTATGGTCAACTTTGCTATTTAACAGCTCCATTACCAAAACTACTTTTTTACTTTCAGCATAAGATAAAATTCTTTTCAAACCCTCTGCACAATTCTTCATGCCTTGTTCATCATCAATAGCTGCATCCCGGTTGCCGGAAAAACAAATCAGATTGGTAAAACCTGCTTTAGCCGTTTCGTCAATCAGGTATTTATGCCATTTTTCTAATCCGTCATGATGCTCTTTTTTATTCCAGCCTTTCACAATTCCCCAATCGTTTGATGTACTTGAAACCATGGCGCAGGTTAACCCATGCTTTTTAACCGTTGCAAATTCTTCTGGTTTCAAAAGTTCTATCGATTCTAAACCAATACTTTGGGCTGATTTACAGAAGTCTTCTAAGGGTATAGAATCATAGCACCATTTACAGACTGAGTGATTAATTTTTCCTTTGAGGTCTGCCCCCATTCCAAGATCGGCGGCATCGATTCGAGAAGCAACTACTCCGGCTACGGCAACAGTAGCAGCTCCTCCAACAATTTTTTTCATAGCATTACGGCGAGAGTTTGAATTTTCCATACTTTTGGAAAGTATTTAAAATATAAGAGTTGAATATATACAAATGTATAAAATCACTCTTTTAATCTATTCTTCCTTATGAAAAAATTATTTGCATTCAGTTTCAGCCTGTCAGTGTTGGGGCTTTACATTTCCTGTCAGAAAATACAGGAAAATGATTCTATTCTAAATCCACCTACATATGTTATTGATGATTCAAAACCTGTCTGGGCAGATGAATTTAATTATACCGGATTACCTGACCCAACTAAATGGGGCTATGATATCGGCGGTCATGGTTGGGGAAATCAGGAAAAGCAATATTATACCAAAGATGCCAAAAATGCCCGTGTAGAAAACGGTGTACTGATTATTGAGGCAAGAAAAGAAAAAATGGAGAATAACGACTATACATCGGCCCGTTTAGTCACCAAAAACAAAGCAGATTTTCTGTATGGTCGATTTGAGTTCAAAGCTAAACTTCCTAAGGGCAGAGGAACCTGGCCTGCAGGTTGGATGCTAGCCACTGAAAAATCTTATGGAGCCAATTACTGGCCTGATAATGGCGAAATAGATATTATTGAACATGTGGGCTTCGATCAGGATCGTATTCATGGCAATATTCATACAAAGGCTTTTAACCATACTATCAAAACCAATAAAGGGAATAATGTGGTTGTCCCGGGGGTATCAGATGGTTTTCATGTATATGCCTGTGAGTGGACACCTGATGCCATTAGCATTGAGATTGATGGCAATAAGTATTTCACATTCCCGAAGCAAAGTAATTACGGATGGGCTGAATGGCCTTTCGACAAGAAATTTCACCTGATATTAAATATTGCAGTTGGTGGAGGCTGGGGCGGACAAAAAGGGATTGATGATAGTATCTTTCCTCAACGAATGGAGGTAGACTATGTGAGAGTCTACCAGGGAGTAAAAAAATAGATGGTGTATGGTGGATAAGCGGGAAAAGCACTTAAGACAGCGTATTACCAATAACACCTTGATGAAATAAGAAAAGCAAGAATCAGATGACTCTTGCTTTTGCTCTCGTCAAACTGCTGTTGATTATTAAAATCATCGAGCCGTTGGCTTTGGCGAACGGGCCGGTGATTTTATGGCTTATTGCCTTACGCTTTACACGCATTTACTGCAATTATAGCAATAAAAATCATCACGACAACAATTTCATCAAAATATTCGTAAAAAATCTTCTTCATACTCCTTTACTTTTTGATAAATGACCGAAATTTCCGAAAAAAGGTTGGAATTCACGTATTATTTATTTGTTAAGTTAAGGTAGTCCTCAGAAGGATATATTCATGGCTATAACAAGTGCGTGTTTACAATGCAAATATCGTAAAGGGCATGTTACCTGCCAATACCCACTTCAGGGTATTTTTAAAAAATGTTATCCGTACTGGTACGTAGTAGATTAAATTAGCTTCCTTTCTACGGCATATTTTATTAAGCCGACGATGGTTTTTGTGTTGGTTTTGCGGTAGATATTTTTTCGATGCGTCTCTACCGTTCTTTCCGAAATATATAATTGCTTGGCAATATCGGCATTAGAAAACTCCTGCGCAATCAGTTTCAGAATTTCAATTTCCCGGTCTGTCAACCGATAGGTTTCTTCTTCTGAGTCATTTCTATTAGCCAGACTTCTCAGAATCTCATTTGATACCTCCCGGCTAAAATATACATTTCCTTTGGAGACCTCATTTATCGCCTCAATCAGTTCGCCCCTACCAATGGTTTTCAGAATAAAACCTGATATACCCGCGTCCATCAAATCGTGCACAATAGATACATCGTAAGAAACAGATAGCGCTAATACTTTTACATCCGGAAAATCCTTCTTGACTTTTTGTGTCAACTCTATGCCTGTCATTTTGGGCATATACAGATCTGTCAGTAAAATATCTACAGGATTGTGTGCTAAATAGGACAAGGCAATCTTGCCATCTAATAACTTATTAACCACCTCAAAATTATCGACATCCTGAAGCATGGCCTCTATACCATCTATCAGTATCTGATGATCATCAACAATTAAAATTTTGAGTTTGGTGGCAGTCATTTAGTGTTAATCAGGGGAATTTCAACAATTACACTTGTCCCTCTCCCGATTGCGGAATCAAAATTAACATTTCCGTTTAAATATTCCACTCTTGTGGCCACATTTTTAATTCCAATTCCATGATTTTTGGCATTTTCGGTATCAAATCCTTTTCCGTTATCCTCTACTACCAATACCAGTTCATTTTCATGTTTTACCAATTCTATACTTACTTTAGTAGCTTCGGCGTGCCGGATAATATTACTCAATATCTCCTGCACTATTCGATACATCATGGTTTCAATCTTTTCACTCAGTCTTTCTTTAATACCAATAATCTGCAGATCTATCTGTAGAGCCCCTAAAGCATTAATCTTGTTTACGAATTGTTTCAGGGCCGTAGACAAGCCTAATTTAGTCAATGCACCAGGCATCATATTATGAGATATTTCCCTGATTTCTTTGATGCTTTCTTCCAGTAAATCCAAAGAATTCTGGATATGCTCATTTTCATCTTGTTTTTTTGATAAGAAATTACCTAAAGCCATGCGCGCAGCGGCAAGCATTTGGCCAATTCCATCATGTAAATCACGGGCTATTCTTACCCGCTCTCTATCCTCTGCTTCCAGGATGGCTTCTGTACGCTGTTGCTGGGCTAAGGTCTTTTCCATAAAAAGTCTTTCAGCAGTATCCTGCATCGCTTTTAATCGATAGGCCAACAATACCATCAATACAACTATCTCAGCAATAAATGCTCCGGCAAAATATTCGATTTCTACCAGACGACTACCATTAAGTATTTCATAATTACTCAAGGATGAATGAAAGACAATGGTTGCAATGGGCAGATTAGCGAGTAGAAAATAAAAAGCTTCTTTGGCGAAGTGCTGAATCATGATACAATAGGCAGCCCCGAAAATGACATAAAAGGTAGGAAACCAGAAAATTACGCTTAGAATATTACTCACTAAGGCACTATG
>CBIHRH010000349.1:0-5826 GCA_966212365.1 uncultured Emticicia sp.
CCGCTTTTAATCTAAGCTAGAGACACAGTATTGTTGCGACACAAATCCTTGTCTCTAGCTAAATTCCTTCCAGATTACACTATTTCATAGCCACCAAGATAATCCCCACAAGCACAATCCCAACCAAATGATAAGCACCACTAATTATACTATATAGAATAGGCCGTGGGATATTCGGATTAATGGCAATATTGGTAGTATTAGCCACTAAGTAACCAAAGCCAATGAATAAAGAAAATCCCAAAGCCTCACTAAAAGACTGAATATTAAGCGCATACATTAACATAGCAGTAGCGACGGTAATAACCAATGTGCACAAGGCAGGGCCGACAATGAAAATGGGTTTATTAGGTAATGTCTCGTTTTCTTTGCCTAAAGAAATTCTGTAGGGCTTCGGAAATAATAAAGTAAACCACAAGGCTCCTAATACAAAATATACCACAAAGGCGATGGCAATGCTAATCCAGTTTAAGTTTGTTAATTGATTAATCATAAAATTGTTTTTTAAAGTTTATGATGCAAACTTAAGGTAGGGGTTTGACAGCCTTATGTCAAAGGTATTTGGTGGGCTAATAATTTTTTTCAAAAAACTCCTGTAGAGTCATTTTATGAGGAGAGAATTTTTCAGGCAGTATTTCCAGTCGTTTTATTCTATCAAGCCTGAAATACCGGAAATCTTTGCGCAATCTGCACCAGGCTATTAATAGCCAATTGTCTGTGGTACTAACTAAGGCAAACGGCTCTATCAAGCGAGAAGTGCTTTCGTTGGCTTCGTTAGAGTATTCAATTTTAGCCAGATTAAAATTGGTCAATGCAGATTGTAAATCAGATAAAACATTACTATTTCGTTCCCTATTCAGATTTAGGTCGAAACGGGTTCTCTCTGACAATAAATTGGCTTTGTCTTTATCGCTATGTCTTAATACTGCTTTTATTTTATCTATAGCCTCTATGTAATCTTTAATAAAAGCCGCATCCGGATTTTTAAGTACTAATTGTTCTGCCAGTATCAAAGCATTAGCCTGATTTTCAGTAAACATTATCGGTGGTACCCTATAATCTTCCATTAAGGAATAGCCTCTGCCATCCTCGGTCACAATTGGAACTCCTGCTTGTTCTAATGCCTTGATATCCCGATAAATTGTTCGGGTACTTACCGAAAATTTCTGAGCCAGTTCCGGTGCAGTCAAAAGACGCTTCGTCTGCAATTGAATGAGAATAGCAGTTAGTCGTGAAAGTCGTTTGGTATCATGCTGGCTCATTTTTAGGTTTTTTGTGGCGTTTTGATTTGTAAATCAGTAAGGGGAAAATAGAGACAAGGCACTACCATTGTCTCTACCATAAAAAACAATTTTGTAAATCGATCCTGGATTTGAAATTATGCTTTTAAATAGCGCTTCCGTAACAAATCTTTCATATACACATTAATACCCCATTGGTCAGCTAGTGGTTGTTTTGTGTAAGGCAGTGTAGGTAAGTAATTGGGTGGCCCAAATTCAGTAAGAATAGTAAGAGTATCACCAGACTTTACTTTATATTCTACAACTTTATCCCACCAGGCCAGATGCGCTTTTACTACACTTTCCCACTCAGGTGCTCTTGGGTCATTTACCTGAGGCCCTTCCTGATGACCAATTCTTGAATGAATATGGTCTACACTTGCTAATGCGGCTTGTACAGCCTCGGATTGATCTTCCAATAGAGATTCATGCACATTGCACCAATGAGATATATCTAATGTAAGCCGTAAAGCAGGATTCTTCTCTATAAAATTATGTGCAATATGTGCTGCAAAAAGCATTCGTCCACGGTGCGTTTCATGCAGAATCTTAATACCATTTTTTTGACTAGCCTCAGTGGTATGGTCTATGAATAATTTGTTTTGTTCGTAGGTAAAATAATCCCGCCCGCTATGGCAATTAATGTATAAGGGTTTCTTAGCAGATTGGGTAGCAGCATTAATAGCTTTCTTAAAAGTTTCCAGATGTTCTTTCGGGTCTTTCTGATAACCTCCGCAGAGAAACCCAACTTCCAATTGGTATTTTTCTAAGGCAGCAAATAATTCCTGTTGGTCTTTCTTTTCGTTTGGCCACCACATTTCAATGCCATCATAATTTTCTTTTTTAGCCGCAGCGCAAAAAGTATCGGTATTACCTGGGAAGCCCCAGTTAGTAGCAAGCACTTTCAGTTTTAAATCAGCGTTGGATGTGGTTTGATATGGGCTTTGTTGAGCAACGGTTTGAATAGCGTTCAGCATGATTCCTCCTCCGGAGCTTGCGCCTAAAAAATCTCTGCGGTTCATAGTAAATAAGTAGCTGTTAAAATAGGTTTGAATTTAATAAAAACTGATGTAATGAGAAATTATATTTCGCTTTGTTTAATGGGTTTTCGATTGTTTGTTTTTCGGTGCAAACTCAAGTGCCAAGCCATAATAGCAGAGGAGAAAGCGATTACCAATTACCGGATTTTTCTGCCAATTACCGAAATTGTCTTACCACTTATTGGTATTGGCTACCACTTGTCGAAAATTAACTACCACTTACCGGTGATTGCTGCCAATTAACCGTCATTTCCTGCCATTCACCGAAACTTTCTGCCAGTTTTCCTTTATTTTCTACCACTTGTCGATAGAACCTGCCAGTTATCCCCTTAATGATGTCATTCGTAGCCGTTTAATACCAATTATCTTGCAAATGTCTCCAAAAATACTTTAAATTTGTCAATTCATCGAAAAGGTCTCAAATCCGTCTAAGATTGATGTAATTTTGAATCATCAAACCAAGAGGGAAAAAATAACCCGATAACTATTGAGTAAAATGAAAAAGATTCTGACAATTGCTATTGTAACAATTTTAACTTCAACTGCCACTTTTGCTAACGATGACACTAACAAACAAACTACTGCAGATTCGACACAAGAATCATCTAAAGTAGTAATTACAAAGGAGACAATGAAGTTAATCAAAAAAGAAAGAAAGAAAATGGCTAAGATGTTTAAAGAAAAAAATCTTGTTTGCTAATTATTTGAGGAGAAAGGAATGAGGAGAACGGAACAAGAAAACAAAACAACTAGCTGAGAGTGAAAGGAGAAAGGAACAAGGTTAAAGGAGGAAGGAAGAAGAGAGGATAGAACCGAAAAATTTAAAATGTAAAACTGAAGAACCGAAAAAGGTTGGGTGGGGGAGATATTGATGAGGAGAAGCCGAAAAAGGTAAAATATTAAATGTGGCAGCCATTGCTGTAAAACCGAAAAAGTAAGGATTTAGGAAATAAAAAATACGAAGAAAGATTTCACAACCACTATAAAGTTATTCACTAATTCGCCATTAAAAAAGCGAAGCACCTCTCGATACTTCGCTCATTCATTTAAACAAAACCTACGAACTCAATTTAATCTGTTACACTAGATAACACACTTTTTGACAATTGATTATCAGGAAAGACTTCACGTCCATTTTTATTAATGAAACCACTTTTGCCGAAAAGACTGATTCTCGCCAATCCTTCCGAAAAGTTATAAGCATCGTCATAAATCAACGGAATAACTTCTTGTCCGGTTTTGTCAATATATCCGTATTTTCCATTATTAATAGCTCTTGCATATCCATCAGAATAGCCCCAAAGATTATCATACTTTAAAGGCACAATTTCTTTTCCGGTTTTATCAATCACACCAAATTTCTTGTTGGCAAACACAATAATCATCCCTTCAGAAACGCCCTGAATAAAATCATAAGTGCTGGCTACCAAATCGCTACCGGTTTTGTCAATTACTTTCCATTTATCTTTGTTACGAACAACCGCCAATCCTTCGGCATAATTATCAACTTCATCATATAAAGCAGGAATCACCAGATTGTTGTTGGCATCTATAAATCCCCATTTTTTAGCATCGTTTTTCACGGCAGCTCTACCTTCAATAAAGCTTTTGGCACCTTTATGCACCATCGGAATCACCTGGTTGCCTTTTGCATCAATAAAACCGTATTTTCCGGCAATTGCAACCATGGCAAAGCCTTCAGAGAAACTTTCTACTTTATCGAACTGAGGTTTTACAATAGTATGATTTTTAGTATCAATTACTCCCCATTTGCCTTCTTGTTTTACAAAAGCAAGGTTTTCTTTGAAACTCAAAACTTTGTCATAATCAAAAGGAACTTTCACTTTTCCTTTTTTATCAATAAACCCCCATTTATCGCCTAGCTTAACAGCGGCTAGTGACTGAGAGAAATTCTGTACTTCTTCATATTCAAAAGGAATTACTTCTTTACCGGTTTTATTCATGAATCCCCACTTGCCATCCTTGCGAATTGCAGCCATATCCTCTGTCATGTCGTAGGCACTTTCGTATTTAATATCGGCAACAGGTTTACCTTGTTTATCAAGAAAGCCAATTTTGTTGCCTTTCTCAATACGTACCACACCAGATTGGTAGTCAGTAAAGTTTACATCAGAAGGAAGCTGAGCTTTTTCAGTCGTTTGTGCGAAAGCAGTTTGAGCAGCTAATAAGGATAAGCCTAAGATTAGACCTTTACCTGTTGTTATGTTCGTTCTCAAAGCCATTGTTTTTATAGAGTTAAAGCGCTTATTCACTTAATATCTTATTTTATACTAATGCCAAAGGCATGCCAATAAGTATAAACAAGGCGTAATCTTAGTAAACGGATACATTTTTTCTTTTTTCCTGATAAAATAACAGGAGAGAAGAAGTGAAACATATGGATGTACTATGCATTATGATTGCTTACAAACCAAATGCCAATGTTCCGTTCTTACGTATAATATTATTTAGTGGATACAAAATAATTTTTTTTGAGGTTTTTGTATTTATGGCACGGGAGTAAAATTTAAGGGCTTAATAGTAGCGTTTGTGTAAAAGTATGGAATTTGATGATTTGAGTTAATGTGTAGGACAGATTTTCAGAGAGCTAATTATTATATCTATACGAAGGGCTTTTTTATACTTCTTTACTCACTATTTAAACCTAAATTCCTATCTTTGCGAAAATTTTTGGTGGAATTAATCAGGTGAGATTAATAGAGACTTTAGAGAATGTATTTAATAAATAAATCACTCAATCGCTAAATCACTCAATCACTCAATAGCTCCCCATTTCACTACAATTATTGTTTGCATGAAAATTTCGTATAATTGGTTAAAGAGTCTGATAGAGATTAATGAGTCACCGGAGGAAATCGGAAAATTGTTGACAGGTACAGGCTTAGAGGTAGAAGGTATTGAAGAAATAGAATTGGTAAAAGGCGGATTGAAAGGTTTTGTGGTAGGAGAAGTGCTTACCTGCGAACCCTTTATGGTAAAAGATAAACAATTGAGCCTGACTACCGTCGATATTGGTGCCGAGACACCTTCAACGATTGTTTGCGGAGCTTCCAATGTACGTGCAGGACAAAAAGTAATTGTGGCGACCCTTGGTACAACCATTTATTTTGCCGATGGCAAATCGTTTACGATTGAAAAACGTAAAGTCTACGGTCACCCATCAGAAGGAATGATTTGTGCTGAAGATGAAATGGGTATTGGTACATCGCACGAGGGTATTCTTGTTTTAGATACAAACCTACCGAATGGCACACCCGCTGCGAAATACTTCTCCTTAGAACCTGATTTTCAGATTGAAATCGGGTTGACACCTAATCGTGCTGATGCAGCTTCACATTTTGGTGTAGCACGTGATTTGAAAGCGGTATTGGGAAGAGAAATCAAATTGCCTTCAATTGAGAAATTTTCTACTGCTGGACAAAGAACTGGTTTTGAAGTAATTATTGAAAATACGGAGGCTTGCCCTCGTTTTTGTGGTTTAGAGA
>CBIHRH010000350.1:0-5824 GCA_966212365.1 uncultured Emticicia sp.
ATAAATGGAAAAAGGAGAAAGGGAAAAAATAATAAATCCTTTAGCCGTTTTCCATGTTCCTTTCTCCACATTCCTTTAACCAAAAAAATTATGCTTCGTAACTATCTAAAAATCGCCTTTCGTAAGCTTTGGAAAAACAAGGTGCATACTGCCATTAATATGGTGGGTTTGGCTGTAGCTTTTGGTAGCAGTATTTTATTGTACCTCACGGCCTCTTACGAATTTTCTTACGACAACTTTCATAAAGACACTGACCGTGTGTATTGTTTGTATTTCAGTAGTGCCGATAAAGCAGGGAAACCCGAATATAGCGCTGCAATGGCTTATCCGCTCACGCCTGTTTTAAAAACCGAGTATCCAGAGGTAGAGGCAGTTACCCGCATTAACTGGGCCGGTGGAGCAATAACCTATCAGGGAAAGAAGTTTGAAAAAACTATCAGAACAGTTGATGCCGATTTCTTTAAAGTATTCTCTTTCCCATTGTTGAAAGGTAATGCCAATTCGGCTTTGACAGATAAAAGTGGCATTGTTATCAGCAAGACTACGGCAGAGAATATATTCGGCAAAGAAGAGCCGATCGGTAAGCAGTTGCTAATGGAGATTTCTGATGTAAAGACGCCATTTGTTGTAACGGGCGTAATAGACGATAATCCTAAAAATTCTACTATTCAGTATGATGCCTTGATACGGACTGAGAATCATAGCAACTATGAGTCGCTGAAAAGTGCATGGACAAGTCAGCACCATCAAGTCTTCGTTAAATTGGCTGCCAATGTTACACAAGCCTCTGCCGAAAAACGCTTTGAGTCTCTGGTAAATAAATACATGAAGACCTCAGAAGAGGATGCGAAGAAAGCAGGTCGATTAAAAAATGCAAGAGGGCAATATCTCAGCTTATTAATGATGCCTCTGAAAGAGGTTCATTTTGATGAAATTACAGGTTGGGGAAGTGGTGTGAGTAAGAGCTATATCTATACATTATTAACTATTGCCTTGCTGATTGTTTTAATTGCCTCTATCAATTTTATCAATCTGACTATCGCCAAATCGTTCACGCAGGCTAAAGAAGTAGGAGTACGCAAATCTTTAGGCGCAAACAAAGGGCAACTGTTCCTGCAAGGCTGGGGTGAGGCATTTCTGGTTTGTGTAGTTGCTTTAATTTTGGGTTTAGGCATGGCTTATGCTTTCTTGCCTCAATTCAATAAATTATTTGATTCAAGTCTTTCTATAGATAATTTCTTAATTCCTGATAACTTAATTATAAGCCTTATCAGCTTTATCGTAATTACCCTTATTGCCGGGGGGTATCCGGCCTTTGTTTCCTCCCGTTTCAATATTGTTCAGGTTTTAAAAGGAAAACTAACCAGGAAAAAGCCTGGCGTCTTACGTAACTCTTTAATCATTGTTCAGTTTTCTATTTCCTGCATGCTCATCAGTTGTACGCTGGTAATTTTTACTCAGCTAAAATACCTGAGAAGCAAGCCGCTGGGCTATAACAAGGAACAGGTTATCAGTGTGCCTATTGGCAACGCAATCAGTAGTCAGGCGGCTGTTCAACAATTCCGTAATGAGTTATCAAAATATCCGGGTATCGAGTCTGTATCAGGTTCAAGAATCAACTTTGGTAATGGCTTAGACGGAAGCTCCTCAAGAAGCACCTATGGATTTGATTATTATCCGAATACAAGCGATACTAAAAATTCAAAAAGTATATTGACAGACTGGGTACAAGTAGATTATGATTTCTTAAAGACAATGGGGATTAAAACTATTGAAGGCCGGGATTTCAGCCCGTCGTTCGGTACAGATTCTACAGCATTGATTGTGACCGAAAGTATGTTGAAACAAATGGGTGAAAAGCATGGAGTAGATAAATTTCTCATGCCTGATTCATCAGTTGGTAAACAGAAGATTATCGGTGTTATCTCTGATTTTTATTTATACTCATTACGCCGCGAAAGCCGTACGATTACCCTGGAAATGGCGCCTAAAGGCAGAGTTAACTATGTATTAATAAGAACCAGGAATCAGAATCTGGCAGAATCAATGGACTTAGTAAAAAGTACCTGGAAGAAGCTAGCACCTAACGAAGAGTTTAAAGGCTCATTCATCAACGAAAACGTTGACCGCTGGTTTAATAAAGAAGAACGCCTTTCACAGATTTTTAGCCTAGCCGCAGGTATCGCCATCATGCTCTCTTGTATGGGTCTCTTTGCCATTGCCTTAATGATTATTGAGCAACGTACTAAAGAAATAGGTGTGCGTAAGGTGTTAGGCGCAAGCGTCAGCAGTATTGTTAATCTAATTTCAGTTGACTTCCTGAAAATGGTTGGCGTTGCCTTTATAATAGCAACTCCCGTAGCTTATTACGCCATGCAAAAATGGCTACAGGACTTTGCCAACCGTACAGATTTAAACTGGTGGATTTTTGCTATGGCAGGGGTACTTTTAGTAATTATCGCTTTGCTGACAGTAAGCTATCAATCCATCAGAGCAGCATTAATGAATCCGGTGAAATCACTCAAGACAGAGTAATGGCCGCCCCCGGCCCCTAAAGGGGAGTAGCTTACGCACGAGTACGAAAATTCCCCTTTAGGGGTTAGGGGTAATTATTATCTAACTTTTTAAACGTTCCCCTTTAGGGGTTAGGGGCATTATGATTCGTAACTATCTAAAAATCGCCTTTCGTAGCCTACTTCGCAATAAGAGCTACGCTTTTATCAATGCTATTGGTCTGGCAGTGGGTATTGCTGCTTGTCTGCTTCTTTTTTTGATTGTGCAGTTTGAGTCGAGTTTCGATACTTTTCACACCAAAAAAGATAGAATTTATCAGGTAGTATCTGAGTTTCATTATGGTGGCATCAGCTATGGTAGAGGGGCACCAATGCCTGTGCCGTTGGCCTTAAGAACCGATTATCCGCAATTAGAAAAAGTAGCGGGGATAGCAGCAACAGGTAGCCAGATAAATATCTATGATGCTAAAAAGCAAACCGTAGAGAAGAAGTTTAAAGATGAAGGAGGCATGTTTTACGCCGAACCAGAATTCTTTGAAATGTTTGATTTTCCGATGCTTTCAGGTAATCCTAAAACGGCCCTATCCGAGCCTTATACCGCTATTCTGACACAAGAAATGGCCGAGAAATATTTCGGAGATTGGAAAACCGCAATCGGGAAAACCATTACCAGAGACAATCAGAAAGAACCGTATCGTATTACAGGTGTTCTGAAAAACATACCAAAAAACACAGATTTTCCTATAAAATTGGTTTTTTCGTACAAGAATTTCCTGCTAAATAATAAGGGTAATGCCAATGATTGGGAGAGCGTATCAGGTAGTTGGAACTGCTTTATTTTGCTTCCTCCGCAAATGACAGAGAAACAGTTTAATGCTTTAATGCCTGCTTTTGACAAAAAACATAAAACTCCTGAGCAAAGAAGTCGCGTTCGTAATTTTATCCGTCCGTTAAGTGATTCACATTACGATAGCCGCTTTGGTAATTTTGCACATCATACTATAAGCCCAGAAATGATTTGGGTATTAGAAATAATCGGGGCATTTTTACTATTGGTAGCTTGCGTAAACTTCATCAATCTGGCTACGGCACAGGCGGTCAATCGTTCGAAGGAAGTAGGTGTTAGAAAAGCATTGGGAAGCAATAAATCACAGTTAAGAGGTCAGTTCTTAGGTGAAAGTGCTTTAATTACTCTGGTTTCTGTTCTTGTGGCGCTTATACTGGCTCAAATCGCATTGCCATTTTTAAATAATCTATTGCACTATCCGTTAAGCCTGTCATTTATTAGCAATCCCGTTCTGCCATTATTTTTATTAATAGTGGCGGTTGTGGTTATCTTCCTGTCTGGGTTTTATCCGGCTTTAGTAGTTTCAGGATTTAACCCGATTCTGGCCCTGAAAAGCAAAATTACTGCTAAATCTATCGGTGGTATATCTCTCAGACGTGGTTTAGTAGTATCTCAATTTGTGATTGCCCAGTTTCTGATTATTGCCACCTTAGTAGTTGTTAATCAGATGAATTATTTTCAGACTGCTTCTATGGGTTTTGATAAAGAAGCGGTTATCAGGGTACCTATTCCAAACGATAGCCTTGACCAGACTAAATATGATTTGCTGAAAGCACAATTACAACAGCAGACTGGGGTAAAAAGTGTAAGTATCGCTTTCAGATTACCGGCTGATGATAATCAATGGAATAGCCCTTTTCAATATGACCACCGTCCGAAGGATACTGATTTTTCAGGCTTTTTAAACTGGGCAGATGCCGATTATTTCAAAACCTTTGATTTGAAATTTGTAGTAGGCAAAGCCTACTCACCAAGTGATACCGTTCAAGGATATGTAGTAAACGAAACCATGGTGAAAAAACTGGGTGTAAAAAGCCCGGATGCGGTTTTGGGTAAAGAGATTAATTTCTGGGGAGGTAAAATGAAAGCACCAATTGTTGGGGTTATTAAAGATTATCATGCTACCTCTTTACACGGAGCTATCCCTCCTTTGGTATTAGCCAGTAATAAAAATTTCTTTGGTACCATGGGTGTAAAATTGCAGGTACAAAATATGCAAAGTGGTTTGGCATCGGTAGAAAAGGTCTGGACAAAACTATTCCCGAATTATATATACGAATATGAGTTTTTAGATAAGAGTATCGCTAATTTTTATCAGCAGGAAAGACAACTATCTACGCTTTATCAACTTTTTGCAGGTATTGCCATCTTTATTTCATGCTTAGGTTTATATGGCCTGGTATCATTTATGGCCGTGCAACGTACCAAAGAAGTAGGTATCCGCAAGGCGCTGGGTGCTTCTGTGGCTCATATTGTCTATTTATTTTCAAAAGAATTTACATTATTGATTGGTATAGCATTCCTGATTGCTGCTCCGGTAGGCTACTATTTCATGAACAACTGGCTGAAAGAATTTGAATATAAAATAGATTTAGGCGCAGGAATATTCCTGTTAGCCATTGCCAGTTCAATCATCATCGCCTGGATTACAGTTAGCTATCAGGCCATTAAAGCGGCTCTGGTGAATCCGATTAAGTCATTAAGGTCAGAATAACGCGCTCCCAGCCCCTAAAGGGGAGTTTCTTACGCACGAGTATTGTCTAATCCCCCTTTAGGGGTAAGGGGTGTAATTTTTTCAATCTTTAAACGTCCCCCTTTAGGGGCTAGGGGCATGATACGTAACTATTTAAAAATCGCATTCAGAAATCTTGTAAAGAACAAGGTTTATTCATTTATCAATATCATGGGGCTTGCTGTGGGTATGGGTGTAGCCATGCTGATAGGGCTTTGGATTAATGATGAACTGAGTTTTGATAAATCGTTCAACAATTATAATAAGCTGGGACAAGCGTATTTGTACCAGACTTTTAATGGGATTAAAGGCTCGCAAACGGCAGTACCTCATCCTTTAGCAAAGGAGTTACGTGAGAAATACCCTGATTTCAAGGATGTAGTGATGGCCTCATGGAACAACACCCATATTTTAGGCTATAAGGATGCAAAATTCACCAAAAGTGGCATGCATGTAGAACCTGCTTTTACACGCATGTTTTCACTGAAAATGTTGAAGGGAGTGCAAAATGGTTTGCAGGAGGTTAATTCGGTAATGTTGAATGAATCTCTGGCAAAATCACTTTTTGGCAATGAAGACCCTATCGGTAAAATTATAAGATTTGATGCCAAAGCAAATATGAAGGTTACAGGTGTTTTTGAGGATTTTCCTCATAACACAGAAATGGCAGAAGTGCATTTATTGACTCCCTGGGCGTATTATTTAACAGACGAACAATGGGTGAAAAGATCC
>CBIHRH010000351.1:0-5819 GCA_966212365.1 uncultured Emticicia sp.
ACTTGCCTTCATTATTACTTTTCATTTTTTTGTACGTATCCCAGTTCTTTTATTAACAGTCAATTGGATTGAGCTTTGGAAGTTAATGTATAGTGAGCCTCATTTAATTCTTAGGTTCACCATGCCCGCTTATTTAGCATTCTTTACTATAATATATTTGTATCTAGATAACAAGAGGAGGAATTATGCGCTACAGAATGATTTAAAAATATGAAAATGACAAAAAACCAGTATTACATGGTAAGGAAAAGCATTGAAATTTAAACAAACCAACAAATTTTATGATTAACAACTCCATCACCTTTGTAATATTACGCCTGGCGATTGGCACCAGTATGTTCTGCCATGGAACTGTGCGTGTGGTAAAACTTCCCGAATTCAGTGCCTGGATGCTTGAAAAATTCACAAACTCAATGCTACCTGAGGCGCTGGTTATACCATTCAGTTATGCACTCCCGGTTATCGAACTGTTGATAGGTTTACTATTATTAATAGGCTTATTTACGAGAGTATCTCTTATTATTGGAGGATTCACAATGGTAGCTTTAATTTTTGGCTCAGGCATGATAGAAGATTGGGGTGCATTACCCTCACAAATGATTCATACCTTCTTTTTTGCAGTATTGCTGTCTCATCTGAATTATAATAGTTATTCAGTAGATAATGCTTTGAAGCGTTAATTTTGTCTGAACTTTAATTTACCCCTCACCCTAAGTCCCTCTCCCCAACAATAGGGAAAGGGAGTTTAACTCCTTCCCCATTGTTGGAGAAGGCCGGTATGGGGTTACATTACTTAGGCATCAACACAGTGTCAATCACGTGTATCACCCCATTGCTTTGGTTTACGTCTGAAATCGTTACCTTTGCCATTCCACCCTTTTCGTCTGTAATCCAAACATTTTTACCCTTCATCCAGGCCGTTAACGTACCCCCTTGTACGGTGGTCAACATAGCCTTACCATTACCTGCTTTGATTTTTCCCATCAGGTCTTCTGCACTCCATTTGCCCGGCACTACATGGTAGGTAAGAATAGTAGTCAACATAGTCTTACTTTCAGGTTTTACCAATGTTTCTACTGTTCCAGCAGGTAGTTTGTCAAAGGCCTTGTTTGTAGGCGCAAATACGGTAAACGGGCCAGCACTTTGTAAAGTTTCTACTAAACCTGCAGCTTTTACGGCTGCTACTAATGTGGTGTGGTCTTTTGAGTTTACGGCATTCTCAACAATGTTTTTTGATGGATACATAGGCGCACCACCCACCTCTACGGTTCTTTCCTGAGCAAATGAGGCAATAGAAATGAAGGCAGCTACAAAGCTGATTGCTAAAGTTTTCATGGTTACTTTTGTTTTTTAGATTGAGTTATTTATTGTAATTTTTGAATTATATCTCAACTAACGGGATTATCCGGCACTTGGATTGAAAAGTATTTTATTTTTTCTTAACATTTCTCCAAACGCCTGATAATCAACTATTTAGTTGCGAAAATTTTTCTACACAACTTATTTGAGAGGTTTGCATGAAGAAAAAAAGAAAATCACACCAAATATTCCAATTATTTTAGATTTTTGTACTAGTTTTCACCCATACTTATGAATCGCTTCGATAGAATCACTGCCATCCTCATTCAATTACAATCGAAAAAAATAGTAAAAGCACAAGATATAGCCGACCGTTTTAATATCAGCTTAAGAACGGTATACAGAGATGTGCGTTCACTGGAAGAAGCGGGTGTGCCTATCATTGGCGAGGCTGGTGTCGGATATTCAATTATGGATGGTTATCGTCTACCGCCCGTGATGTTTACACGTGAGGAAGCCCGAACCTTCATCACAGCAGAAAAGCTGATGGAAAGTTTCACCGACCTTTCAACCAAGGCCAGTTATAAATCAGCCATGTATAAGGTAAAAGCGGTTTTGAAAAGTGCCGAAAAAGATATGCTCGATAGCATTGAAGAAAATATTGAAGTGCGTCAAAGAACTACTCCTTTCAATAAATCAATTAATAATACACTTGAAATTATTCTGAATAGCATCTCTGAAAAAAAGATTGCCAAAATGGAATACGCGAGTTTTAATTCGAGTGAACCTCTTCAACGTAAAATAGAGCCTGTGGGTATCTATCATGAATTTAACTATTGGTATACTATTGCTTTTTGCCATCTGAGAAACGACTACCGACATTTCAGAACTGACCGTATTTCGAAGATTGCATTAACAGAAGAATCTTTCAAAAAAGAGCATTACTCACTAAAAGAATATTTAGAGCGTATGCCGGAAAACGAAAATCTGGAGACGGTAATCATAAGAGTAAATAAGCCAGCGCTACGCTTTTTACTGGAACAAAAATATTTCAATGGCTTTGTCTCTGAAATGGATAAAGGTGATACCATGGAGATGACATTCCTGAGTGCCTCACTGGATGTTTTTGCTCGTTGGTATATAACTTTTGCCGACCAGGCCGAGATTTTAACCCCAAAAGACCTTAAAGACAAGCTAAAAACGATGGTTTCAAATATTTCTTCAAAATTTTGAAAAATTCTTTTCCTCTACTGACATAGGGCTGTCATTAGCTGATATTTACTTTGTAGCACTAAACGGAAAGGCAATGCTACAAGAAATAACAGCAACAACTGATAAAAACCTACATACGCTTATAAAAGATTATGCCATTTATAACCAGGTGGCAAATAAGAGAATTGTCAATTGGCTAAAAACCAAACCTGCTGATTTGCTCGAAGTAGAAGTGCCTTCAAGCTTGAATAGCCTTAAACAAACGCTGGTTCATATCTGGCAGGTAGAACTTTCGTGGTTTGCCTGTTTACAGAATACCCCTGCGCTCTTACCCTACGAACAGCTTTTCAGCGCTTCGGCTGATGAAATATTTGAGGGTTTATTGGAGCAGTCAGAAAAATTTACTGATTATATTTTAGACCTTGACGAAACTGATTTACAAGAACCCACACGTGTATATATACCAAATGTTTTAGATTGTAAAATTCCACGCTTTGAACTCATACAACTTTGCTTTGACCATAGTACCTACCATAGGGTACAAATAACTAATATAGCCCGCCACATTGGGTTGGCTGATCCACCAATTACCAATTATATGTACTATCTCTCCCGGGAGAGTGCATTAGCTTAAATTTTTTTAGGTGTCTTAAGGGGAATAATCGCTACTAATCCACAACTTTTAAATTCCCACAACAATTAACTCAGATAAACTCCCTCTATACTTAGCACGTGCGTAGAGGGGTTTATTTTTTTGTGCTTATTTCGTCAACAAATCCATAGTGCTCTACTAATTTTGTACCATCAGGTATCTCCTTAAATGCCCTATAGAGAACATATTTTTTGTCTTTGTCAATGCCGCTAAATAGTCGTTCTACCTCTTTTTTTATTTTCTCATTTTCATTCTTCAGGCTCACCGTATCTTTTAGATTAATTTCAGACAAATAGGCAACCATCGGAAAGAAGCCTTCACCTTTTAGAAATTCCGGGTAAATTCTAAAAATTTTTGGTTTGGTGTCAACATTATCAAGTGTCATTGGAAATGTAAATTTTGCATTTACTTCTTTCATAACCTTGTCGTTGTAATCATTTATATCCTTTTCTTTTTGGTATTGAAAATAATCATTGGCAGGTCTTAACAAACTCTTAGCCAAACTAATATAATTTACTGCGTCTACCAAATAAGATTTGTCATAGTTTTTCTTAGCTAATTTGTAATAGTCAGGAGCAGTTTTTTTGAGTAAGCTATACTGCCCGAAATGGAGAATATTTATTTTCCATTGACCATTATAATTACCATAAACAGTAGTAATCAATAACTCATTTTCAGTATTAGCTGGCAATAATAAAGAAACATATGCTTCCTTATTTAAAGGCATATATTTAACAATATAGTCCTTATCTCCAGAAATTCCTGAAGGCAAGTTAGTCATAACGCTTGTATTTGAACTTTGAACATTGTATTCGTCTAGAATTCTATATTTATCAGACTTGATAACGGTACTGACTTCATTGATTAGTTTTTCTAATTCAGCTTCTCCTTTTTCAAGTAGCTTGTCTGAGAGTAAAGCTTTTACTCCAGCAGTATTATTACCCGCAATTGCTTTAAACAATTTATCGTTTAATAATTCTATCTGCTCCCTCTTATTTTCATCAATGTTCCCATTTTTCCAGGTACCGGATGTTCCGAAATTACAACTTTGAAATAATAAAACGGATAAAACAATTAACAAACTCTTTGGTCTCATTTTGCTTTTTAGTCTGAGGTGATTATTATGCCAACAAATAAATAAAGTTTTTTCAGAACTAAATATTATTACGAATAATAAATTTCATTTAGGTTTTATAAACGTTGTTAAAATAAAAATCCGTTCGCCTAGAGGTGTTATGCTTGTTTATAAATAACGAAATCGCACAAATCGCATTTTTCGCAATGCCATTTGTGCGATTCTATTCACATTATACGTTTACCTATGGTATCATGCTTTCAACTTCATAGCAACAGGATCCCACTTGATTATTTTCTTTGTCAATAAACTTTCGTTACATGCCAAAGCCGGAGCTGCTGCTCTGAAACCAAACACAGCATCTTCAACTACAACCTTACCTGTTCTTATTGAATCAAAGAAGTTGGTAAAGTGGTCGACGTGTTCGCTATAACCCGCTGGCGGATTGTAGACAATATCTTCTTTTGTTTTTTTCTTTCTTTGTTCAGGCGTCCATTTAGCATCAAAATCTTTCTGCATTTCTTCACGCATCGCTTTCGAGAAAGTGAAAAGAGAATCGTAGCCACCAAAGCCCGGAGCTTCCGGCATAATGCTATGTTTTACAGTAATGGTATTACCCCTTACGTCTATTATCCCTTCTGAACCTATCAGGCGAGTTAGTTCTTGTCCGCCTGTACCACTGATAAAGTTTACCTGTAAAGTCAACTGGAAAGCAGGGTGTTCTGGAGTATCAGGGTATTGCATAACCCCCGACATTACATCCGGTAAATCACGGCCATCTTTCCAATAGCTGAACTGCCCTGTACTTACAATACTTTCAGGCCCTTTAGAATTAGTCATGAAGTGTGTGCCACTCAACAAGTGAATAAACAAGTCACCTGCCACGCCAGTACCTACATCCTTAAAAGCTCTCCACCAGAAAAATTTCTTCGGATCATACGGTATTTTTTTTCCGGTAATAGAAATAAATCTATCCCAGTCAAGCGTTTCAGGGCTGGCATCTTTCGGAATCGTATACTCCCATGCACCAATTGAGCTTTGTCTGTCATTCACTGAATTAACCATATTCAACTTACCGATTTCTCCGGAAGCCAATAATTCTTTAGCTTTTGCCAGGCCAAGGCTGCTTACGCGCTGACTACCTATCTGCACTACTTTACCAGATTTTTTGGCTGCTGCTACTACAGGATTTCCTTCGCTGATTTTATAAATCATTGGTTTTTCGCAATATACATGTTTACCTTTTGCAAGGGCATCTATTGTCATCTTTGCATGCCATACATCTGTAGTACATATTAATACCGCATCAATATCACTTTTGTTCAGCAATTCTCTGTAATCTCTTGTCACGAACAGATCGTTGCCATACAATTCTTTAGCATTTTCAAGTCGACCGGGATATAAATCGCAGATACCTGCCAATTCAACTCCTGGTACTTTAAGGGCAGAATTCAAATCATAGTGTCCCTGAACACCAAAGCCAATTACGCCAATTCTGACCTTGTCGTTGGCTGTAATTTTTCTGTCATAAGTTAAAATACGTTCTTCTGCTTTTTGTTGGGCAGCTAATGAAGCAAATGG
>CBIHRH010000352.1:0-5792 GCA_966212365.1 uncultured Emticicia sp.
ATCCTGTAACAGTATTGCTTGCGACACTTGTACAACTTCCGACAGTACAGGTAGCCGAAATACTATAAGTACCAACGGTTGAGAGAGTTAAACTTGTTCCTGATGAACCATTTGACCAATTTACTGTTCCTGCACAGCCACTTGCTGTTAAGGTAAGTGTGCTTGGGGCACATACTACCTTTGGATTGGGGGCAGTGATTATTGGAGCAGATGGTAAACTACTATCTTGTGTTACAACAGTAGTAGCCGTGGCTGTACAGCCATTGGCATTGGTGACAGTCACAGTATAAGTACCTGCAACAGTCATTGTAGCAGTAGCACTATTTCCCAATCCATGAGACCATTGGTAGCCTGCGGGCGGCGTTCCGCTTCCTCCGCTGGCGGTTCTTGTCACACTTGTGGTTGCACAAGTCAGGTTCGCACTACCACTGATTTGTATAGTTGGACTGGCCGAGATTGTTACATTCACATTAACAAAATCACTTGAGCAGGATGCACTTTCACACCTTACTTTATAAGTTGTATTAGTTGATAAATCAGGGGTCGTAAACATTTGCCCTGTGAATAGTAATGTAGTTGTATTGGCATTATACCAGCTAACCGTTCCTCCGGGACAAGCGGCTGATAATATAATACTCTTATTAATACATACAGATGGACTATTTTCAAAAACAGCAGGTTGAGAGAGAGCCCCATAAATAATTTGTTGTGTAGCTGTCCGGCTACTTTCACCGCAGGCATCTTTACAGGAAGCGTAGAAAGTAGTGGTGATAGAAACATTCTGGCTCAATGGTGAGCCTGTACCGATGGCAACCCCTCCGGTAGCCTGATTGTACCAAGTGACGGTACCCACCGGGCAGGATGCACTTAAAGAAATTGTTGTGGGGCTACAAATAGAAGTCTGGCTGACAGATACATTGATTGTTGCAGGTATTCCTGCATATTCAAATGCCCCTATATCGGCAATACCACTATTATAAGGCCGAGAGTTATTCAAAATATCCATTGCCTCAACACCCGTATTTGTTCCGGCATTGATGGCTGGTGAGCAGGCTGTCAGGTTAAACCCATCATCAGGTGTAAAAAACTTGTTATCTGCACCATCAGCATCATTTTCGTTGTTGAATAGTGGATTAGCATCCAGATTACCGTTAGCCGAGCCAAAGCCCTGAATCAGTGAATTGGTTTGATTCAGTGTTGGTGTGCCTAAAGGATAATCGCCAACAGGGGGTGCAAAGTATCCGGCATTATTAGCTGATGAAGCAGTATTCCCCCAGATGATGGTATTTTTAAGATTGACTATAGTTGAATTACTATACACCAGGCCACCGCCATTAGTGCCCGTGTTTTTTGAAATGGTAGAGTTCGTGATACCAAAATCACTGGTTGATATGGTATAAATAGCTCCGCCATATCCTGCTGAATTACCAGTAAATACTGAATTATCAACTTTCCCGGTCCCTGATGTATGTTTATAAGCCCCGCCTGAATTCAAAGCGTAGTTGTTCTTAAAATACGCCCGATTAATTATTATATCGGCTGTACTTGCAGAAATCCCACCACCATCATCTGAAGCCCGATTACCCTCAAATATTACATCTGATAAATTAACTGACCCAACGGCATACAACCCACCACCCTCAGAAGATTGGTTATTTATAAATTTAGAATTTTTGATTTGTGTCCGCCCACCGACAATAATCATTCCTCCTCCAAAACGCAGAGAACTATTTCCGGTAAAGGTTACATCATTGATTGTTAACCCAAATTGTCCTTCTGGAGCATTTATACCAAAATAATAAATTAACCCTCCACTAAAACTATTAACACTATTTATGCTATCCGAAGCATTGCCTCCTTTTATGGTGAGCCCGTCAATTACTCCTCCTGCGTTTGGCCCGCCTATCGTTAATACATGATAAGCATTTTCAGCATTATTTGTTATGATTAGTGAGCTTCCCTCACCCGAAATCACATCATCATTATTAAAGTCGCCGCTCAGAACAGTTGGATTAGCTGCAATATTTCTTGCTGACAATAGGGTCTCATTACCGCTGAATCCACCATAAATGAACAACTCTCTATCTGATAGAAAGGTTTTGTACCTGTTATCGGTTGAATCTATGGGTAAGTATGATGGATGATAAGTCCCCTTTGCTATCCATATTTCTGCTCCCGCACAAGAAGAATCCAGAGCTGATTGCAGGCTCGTAAAAGCATTCTGCCAACTTGAACCATCATTGCCCCCCATAGCGTCGTGCTTCACATACTTCCGTGTATTTGTGCCAACGTGTACCACTAAAGGCACACGAATTGATTCACAGATTGCATTATTACAGGTAGCATAGTAAGTGGTGTTACTTTGCAATCCATTGGGTATGGTTATATCGCTGGTAGTACCTATAATGCTTCCACCAGTTGCCTGATTGTACCAACGAACCGTTCCATACATGCAACCCGCTGACAATGTGATACTTTCCCCTTTGCAAAAAATAGACTTACTTGTACGTGCAGAAGGAATACTTACTGCATAAACGCTCACCTGACCAGTATATACCCGATTACTCTCGTTTACTCCATTTTTGCATGAAACATAATAGTCAAATATTCTTATCGGCTCAGATGAATCAATTATTGGGGTAATTATCCACGGAGAACCGGTTCCTTTGATTGTTCCGCCAATATCCACAGAATACCATGTAGCAACTCCTGTAGCACAGGTAGCTGAAAGAGTAACCGAATTACCCTCACATACACTGGCAGGTGTTGCATTTACGCTTGTAGGCTGGCCTGGTATTGCGCAATCTACATTCCCTGAAAAATAGACATTAAATTCCTGATTTGCATTGGCTGACAGCCCTGTCATGGTTGTTGGTAAAGCATTACTGAAAGTCTGTGCCTTATAATAACCCGCGTTTGCTCCAGAGGCATTATATAATACTTGCTCCCCACTGCTCAAAACAAAGCCTATCCAGTATGTACCTGCATTCAGATAAACATTAGATACGAGCGGGAATTTACTTGTACCAATAGGTAAAGTGGGTAAAGCAGGATTTGAATTGCCTGAAGAACTTGCCAGAAGCGTGTTAGGAACTCCGCCGTTATCTGAATAGATGCCGAATTTTACCCGTGCTCCTCCTGAAAAAGTGGAGCTTATAATCACTGCCATGGAGTCGACAGTTATGCCCTGACTAATGGTTGTTTTATAGAAGAAAATATTATTCTGAGTTACCGATGAAAAACTACCCAGAGGTGCTGCTAATCCACCGTCAGTTCTGCTTACCAATACCTGATTGGTGGCTATCCGGCTGCTTTCATTACAAGCCGTTTTGCAAGAAGCATAAAAGGTAGTACTGGCAACAACATTCTGGCTCAAAGGTGATCCTGTGCCAATCGCACTTCCACCAGTAGACTGATTGTACCAGGTGATGGTTCCACCAGCGCAACTTGCTGTCAGGCTGACACTTTCTCCGGAGCAGACATTTGTATTATTGACTGAAACACCCGTTGGATTAGCCGGAGGAGAAGCCATTATAACAGTGGCAGTAGCTACTCTGCCACTCTCACACGAACCACTTCTGCAAGACGCATAATATGTAGTATTCACTACAGGACTTTGAGACACAGGGGAACCCGAATCTATAAAAGAACCGCCGGTTGCCTGTGTATACCATCTGATAGTACCGATGCCGCAAGTACCTGTTAGCGTAACTGATTCACCTGAACAAATCGTGGTTGTATTAACTGAAACGCCTGTAGGCGCTGCAACCGAACTCACCGTTATCTGACTGGTCTGCCCTCTGCTACTTTCACAAATGCCATTTTTACAGCTTGCATAATATCTGCCGGAAGCCGCAGGACTTTGACTTAAAGGTGACCCTGTACCAACAGCACTTTCACCGGTGGCCTGATTATACCAGGTAATAGTTCCGGAAGAGCAGATAGCGGTTAGACTAACACTTTCGCCCAAACAAATGGCTGTATTATTGACTGATACACTCGATGGGTTACCCGGTGATGCGGTTACCACAACAGCATCAGTAGCTATTCTTTCTCTTTCGCACGCCCCAACTCTGCAAGATGCATAATAGGTAGTATTGACTGTTGGACTATGATTTACAGGGGATCCAGTAAGTATAAAAGACCCTCCGGTTTCTTGTGTATACCATCTTACTGTACCCGCACTACAAGTTGCTGCGAGGGTTACTGATTGGCTGGAACAAACCGAAGTAGTACTTACCGATACCCCTGTTGGCAAAGGCACCGGACTCACAATCACCTGACTTGAAGTATATAGGCTACTTTCGCAATAATCAGTTTTACAGGTAGCATAATATTTCCTGGTAGCGGAAGGGCTATGAGTAAATGGTGAACCAGTACCAATAATCACGCCACCCGTTGCCTGATCATACCAGGTGACAGTTCCTAATGAACAACTCGTGGTCAGATTAATACTTGTGCCCTCACAAATACTTGACTGGCTGAATGAGACAGGCCCCGGAGTGTTTGGTTGGGCATTTACTGTAACTGCAGCTACTAAAACTCTCAGGCTCTGGCAGATTCCATCATCACAAGCGGCGTAATAAGTAGTATTAGCCGTAGGAGAAAAAGTACGTGGGGAGTTTGTCCCGGCGGCTACGCCGCCTGTTGCCTGGGTATACCATTTAATGGTTCCTGTAGCACAGGTACCTGTCAGAGTGGTAGAACTACCATTACAAATATCTGCATCACTAATCGAAATGCCAGAAGGGGGAAGAGGTGATGTTGTTACATTAACGGTACTGGCGGCTACCCGGCTGCTTTCACAATAGCCCGTTGAACATTCGGCATAATAGGTAGTATTTACAGTAGGGCTCTGACTTAATGGCGAACCAGTACCAGCAAGAGTGCCGCCTGTTGCCTGATTATACCACCTGACTGTACCCTGTTCACAGGTAGCTGTCAGTGAAACTGAACTGCCGGAGCAGATATTTGTATTATTAACAGAGACACCTGTCGGTGCCGATGGAGTAATTGCCGTAAGTGTCGCTACATTTGAGTTGACATTGACAAAACCATTAGATACTACACAACGATACTGATAGCTGTTTAAGCCAATTACATTACTTATATTCAGGGTAGTTGTATTTACTCCTGAATAAACCCCTGCCTCACTTAAATCGGTAAAAGCGCCAATGCCTATTTTTACCTGCCATCTGTAAGTGGTAGCATTGTCAGCTGCCACAGTAAACGAAGTGCTACCTGTTGCACAAAGAGAGGCATTGTCCGGTTGGTCGGTTATTGTTGGATTAGGAATACCGCTTGGGTCAAAAATAAAAGGCTCAACACCTGCCTCGGCATCTAAACCGGAGAAAATTAGTTTACTTCCGAAAACTGCTAAATTAGATGGCAGCATTTCAACCACTTCACTTGGGCCATTTACCTCTATTGTACCGGCCAGTGTGCCATCGGTTTTCCATAATCTTTTGGCTCCTGCGGCATTTGTAGCAGTAAAGTAGAGAGTACCATTAAAATTAATTAAGTTCTCAATGTTCGAATCCGTACTGGTGCCATTGCAGTTTTTTACCATGACAGTCCCGTTTGCTGTGCCATCCGATTTCCAGAGTTCTTTTCCATTCACCCCATCCGTTGCCACAAAGTATAGCGTACCATTCAGATTAAGAAATTGATTTGGATTTGAATCGGCATCTGATGCAGTTGTATTAATATTCTTCAGCATGATAGTTCCGGCTTCGGTTCCGTCTGTTCTCCAGAGTTCCATCCCATTAGTCCCATCATCTGCCGAAAAGAAG
>CBIHRH010000353.1:0-5788 GCA_966212365.1 uncultured Emticicia sp.
AATTCAATCATTTATTGGCTTGAGTATTTGGTTTCGGGCATATTATATTCTCTTCAAGAGATGAATATTGCTTCGATTTGTCACGTGTACTTCTTATGAGTTTAGCAGCTTGAAATATATTCAACAACTTTAAATTTAATTCACATGTTAAAGAAAATCTCTTTAGTACTTTTATTATCTATATTCATTTTATCATGCAATGATAAAGATGTAAATCCTGTTGACGCGGTCGGCAAAAATGCGACAAAAGTTGCACCAAAGCCAAGATCATTTGATTCTAAAGCAGCCACTGGGTTTCCTTATGTCAACACAGGTTGTTCTTCAGAACCTACGCTAACAGACGCTCAAATGTGGTATGTTCCAACTTCAGATCAGTCTGAAGTGTATGCAACTAATGGAGTTATTGCAGGCTCGCAATATATTACTTATATCAATCGCACATCTCCATCTCCAACATTGTATCGAACTATAAAGTTTGGAGTTTTAGGTTCGCTGGATTCTTATCGTAGTTACTTAATTAGAAATATTCTATTGACTGTTAATAATAATGGTACGGTAGATCCAGGAATTTATTATTCTAGCGAACCGGACAGTTTTATTATTTCATATGGCTCTTTATCAGTTTATAATGCTTCGACAAACAATATAGGCACTCTTCAAAATTACTATGCCCCATGGATAAATTATAGTAATATATGGGGTGGGACTGTTCCTTCAAGTAATTGGTTCATAAAGATTAATAATTGCTCTGTATCTTTTTTGGGCTGTAAAAGAAAGATAAATATCAATTATGAAATATACATTAAAGATGGTAATGACTTTAGACAGATATTTCCTTCAAGTTATGAAGGTTTGTCAGTTGATTAAATAAATTTTTAATTTGTCAGTTTAATAGATAGAATTTTAAGTTGCTAAACTATTCTATTAAAACGGATAATCCACCGCAATACTCAGAATCAGATTGTCCTGCCGCCAGGCTTTTTTTGAAAGAGAAATATCTTTAAATACCCATTGTTCGCCTTTAGGCAACCAAGGTTTTCTAAAAGGAGTAGCTAAATCAAAACGCAATTTGATATAGCTGAAATCTAACCGGAGTCCAATACCTCCTCCTACTGCTAATTGTTTATAAAAATCTTTACCAAATTGAGCCTCCTTTGCATAGAAAGAAGTGTTAGGGTCATATTTTGTTATCCAAACATTGCCTGCATCTACAAAGAGTGCCAGGTTAATAATATCAGTTGCTTTATACCTCAACTCTGTATTCCCTTCTAATTTCATATCACCATATGAGCTATACCCAAAAATAGCTATTGCTGTTGAATCTGCATTATAGCCTCCTGGGCCTAAGGACCTTGCTCTGAATGCACGAAGACTATTACTACCACCGGCAAAATATTGCTTGATTTGTGGCATAGTAATGGAGTTCCCATAAGGTAACCCATATCCAATTAATATCCGATTAGCCAGGCGTAAACTTGGGCTAAAATCATAATAGTATCTTACTTCTGCATCAAAACGCGCGTATTGTTCATAATAAACACCAAAAAATTGTTTAGAATCCTCAGATGTCTTCTTCAACTTAGAAAAAAGCCCGGCTAAATTTCCGGCTAAATCAACACCCCCTGAAAAATAAAAGAAATGTCTTTTATTATTTCTTTGCTGCGGTGTGTATGTAAATGTGTATTGACCTCCTAAAATAAGACGTGTTTCTAATATTTTGAAATACCTTAATAAATCCTGAATATTTGTACTTCTTTCTATTAATTGAACAAATTCCAGACTTATATCTTTAGGCTTTACTAAAGTTATAGAAAATGGAGTTAAGGTATGCAATACTTTAGGATTTTGTCTCCATTCATAACCCCAAGACCCTATTAAAGAAGTTAGTTTATACTGAATATATGGATAAGTAGTACTGTCCTCATTATATGCTACACCTCTTTGAAGCAAGCGATTATAAGCAATACTCAAATTTGTTTTGGGGAGTGCCTGATTTCTTGCAGGGTCTATTTTAAAAAAAGGAATAATAAACCTTGGGAAAATCAGGTCTATAGTACCTCCATATCTATAATAATTATTCAAATTAGTTTGTTTCTTTCCACTTACCTGAATATCTGTCCCAATATTTACCCCTACAATTAGCATCTCTGCCCCTCTGAACATATTACGGTTCGACCAGTTAAGCCCAATCTGAGCACCCAATAAGCCATTTGACTTAGAAGCTCCAGTTATCTCTCCTCTAAGCGCCTTCTTTTTCAACGGAGTCATATCATAATGCACATCAATCAGTGCAGAATCGGAACGTGGCACCAATTCAAAACGATTCCTGACAAATTTAAAATTGCGAAGGTTAATCAACCTCGATAAAGAAGCATCATGCACAGTGCTACTATAAATCATACCTGAACGGAAGCCGATAGCATCATTAAAAACACGTGGCCTGTACGAACGGTTCAAATCTGAAATTTTCAGAAACTCCTGCTGTACATAATTTCTTTTGGTAGTATCAGTCGCATCGGTGTTGACGTATATATCATTGATATGATATTGCTTAAGTGAGGTCTGGTCTACATTGGGCTTTAAATCTACATACAAGTTGACTTTATAGGTACTCAGGTTGGTATCTGCTTTAATAATCAGATAATCGGGGCGAAAGAAATAGAAGCCTCTGCGTTTCAGAAACTGGTCGATACGTTCACGTTCGAGTTTGATTACTTCAAACCGATAGGGATCTTTTTCGCGCAGCAAGGTTCTTCTCTCAGAAAGCCTGAAACTTTTATGAAAGATACTACTATCTTTAATATTAAACTGTGTTTCGTTAATATAATAACGTGGCTTCAGGTAAGCTGTATAGATGCCTCTGGCCTTTTTCCCCTTTATGATTAGCTCACCACTGGCAGTAGAACGAAAATACCCTTCGTTTTGAAGCGTATTAGCAATAATGGCTGAACTGGTTGTAACAGCTCTTTTATTAGCTAATACAGGGGCTTCACCAAATCGTTTTCTGAAAAAGGCCCTGAATCCCTTCTCTTTTTTAGGTTCTCCGAATAAATAATAGAGTGAAACTTTATAAGGCCAGCCCAGGATAGTACTATTAGGTTTAGGGCGTATGATTGCCTCAATCTGCCCTTCTAAAGATTTGGCCTCTACTTTATTGACTTTTACTGTTGAATCAGTCTGTATTTTTATGTCTGCTCCTGTATACAAGCTCTCTCCGGGTGGTATATGCTTCGTAATCGAACAGCTCCATAAGCCTATCATACTTAATAGTAATATGTATCTGGCTGCTCTTCTCATTTTTTCTTTGTAAATAATTCCTTAAATGTTTCATAATTTAAAGTGAGTGCAAAACTCACCCCTGTTTCCTGCACATACCCATCAAGAATAAAGAATTCATTCTTGCGATAAGCTCTGAACAGGTAACGTCCGTCTTTCGTCAGATTATAGTTTAAAGCAATATTGTCGAAAATTTCGGTCGAGTTCTTTTGTATGCCAGTAGTGTTTTCCAACTGGAAGTTGCGACCAACTGATACTGTTAAACGGTCGTTCAGAAAGGCCTTGCTTAACCCTACGTTCAGGTCGGTTCTAACACCATTACCACCCGCCTGAGCCGCCGTGAAATCTGACTTCAGATTAAAATCCAGTTTTACGCCTTTAATCAGGTCGCCTGCCAATACATTCAACTGATCGGTCAATAGTTTACTCACACTCTGGCGGGCAATGGCCTCAGCATTGGTACCCGAGAAGAAATCGGAAGACTGCTGGCCTGAAAAACGATTCAATATCAATAATGAGAAAACCTCTTTATTCATAGCCACTTTGTCCTGTTCAAAGGATTTAAATAAGGCATTTGTTTCAACGAAGTTTTTCACATCACTTGAAGCCAGTGCCTCATTTAAAATAATATCAAAACTAATATCAGGGTTTGACAGGTTGCCTTGCATTTTCAATAATACTTTTATCGGAACTTTACCATATTGTCTGGCTTCCTCATTCAAAGAAGTCAAGTCAACACTGATAGGATAGGCTGCTGTAATATCTATCTGCGCCTTCATCGGGTCGCCTGTCCATAAAAGATTGCTGCCCTTTTCTATAACAAACTGTCTTTTCAGCACCTCAAAAGTCAAATCATATTGGCCCGAAGTAAGTTCATATAAGCCAAAAATGTAGAATTCACCGCTTGGCGTAATTCCAGTGTTTAATTGTGCATTACCTTTAATTTTCAGGGCATCACCATTTACCTCATCTATCACAATGGTTAGTTGAGACTTATCATCTACCTCAATATTGAGTGCCATTTCAGAGGCCACGTCACTATAATTGGTTGCGAGTGCCGTACTATCTTTTGCCAACGAATCAGCCGCAGCCGGATTCTTCATATTGATAAACTCAACTATTCCATCTGTTTCTGTTTCACCGATAGAATCATCAGGTAAAAGTACAGTAATATCGCTACCCTCTTTCAGCTTCACACCTCCATCAATAGATGGCTTGGCTCCTACTCCTGTTACATTCAGATCGGCATCGATAAAGCCTTTGCCATAGAAGAAATCGTTGTCTTTTCTGCTGCCATTCAGCACCATAAAATTCCTGGCATCCACATCGAGTTTATAGCTGAAATTTGGGATATTCTGAATATTCAGATTACCTGTTACCGTCAACTTCTGTCCTAAAGTATCGGCAATTACGAAATTGTTGAACTTAATATCACTGTTGACAAAAGTAAGGGTCTGATTATTGAAAATATATTTTGAGCCCAATTGAGTCAGACTCAACGATACGTCATCAAATTTAAGAGAACCGTTTATCAAGGGCTTGGTTGGTTCACCTTTCAAAGTTAATGCCCCACTCAGATTCCCCTTGGCATTTTTCAATTGCCCAAAGCTGAATGCCTGCACAGTTTCAGCACCAAGCTTCTTAATGTCAACGTCAAAATCAAGTGTACCTTTAGGTTTCAGAATATAATTACCTGTCAGCTGAATATCATTTTTATCACTGGTGATAGAGGCTTTTGTGGCGATTCTATCTGCTGTTTCATTATTGGCATTTATAGCCACATTCCCAATTGGTATTTGTGTAAGCGTAAAATTGTTAATTATCAGATCACCTGTAAATGCCGGATTAGCAGTCATGTAGTTAGATAGCTTGAAATTACCGTTCAGCTTACCTCCTGCCAATGTTGAGTCCATGGTGGCTATCGTAACAAATGGCTTAATATCCAGGCTATCTACTTCCACCGTAATCGGTGAGTTTGGCTCGTTGGTAGTGCTGTTTACCAAAAGTTTTTGTCCGCTTTGCTCTAACAAAAATTGCTTTATCAATAGCCCTTGCTTGCCGTATTCGATATACCCTGTTGAGTCAGAACGCCATTCTTTATAATCAATTAAAGTGCCCTGGTTACTAAGATTAATTCGATACTTATCCTCAACCGACTGTAATCTGGTATGAAAAGCGAATCTATCTTTATTCACTGAGTCTTTCAACACTATATTAGTGGTGAGCATATTATCGGCTATTTCACCGTTAAGCGTAGTAGGTTTGATACTGAAATCTGAAACATTAATCTCACTTATAGCACCATTATAAGTAGCTTTGTTACCTACTGCATAGAGTTTCAGATTAGCATTCCGTACAGTTGAAGAATCGTATTCTACTAATGGTACAATGACCGTTGCCTGTAAGGTTGTATCTCTTTTATTATCTATTTCTGCTTTCAGTGTTACAGTTCCCAGCCTGGTCAATTCTGGCACAAAGCTCTGAATAATCGGATGCTGATTAACTTTGGCAT
>CBIHRH010000354.1:0-5786 GCA_966212365.1 uncultured Emticicia sp.
ATTGGCTAAAACGCATCCGGCCTACAATGAAGATATGTTCTGGTGCATTGAGTTGAATCGTTATTTCCCGAAGCTGAATATTCCAGACTGGCGCATAGCACTCAAATTTGCTGTGGAGCACATGCCCGAAAAAGCCTATCAATTGAATAATGGTTTACCCTTTGGCTGCCATGCCTGGGATATTTATGAAACAGACTTCTGGAAAAAACATATTCGTGAGTTTGGGTATGAGATTTAAAAATTTAGTGATTTAGTGATTAGATATTAATTAACCTATAAATTCTAATCATTCGTAATTAAAAATTTAATCACTAAATCACTCACTCAATTATAATGAAACTATGAGGGAATATTGCGGAACACCACGAGAAACGATTCCATTTACAGTAATGGATTTTTTCGTGGATATATATGCGAAACTTTTTTTTAAAAGACGTACCAGAAATTCTGATGCTGTCGCTCCTAAGCGTATCCTGATTGCTTCTTTAGGCCATTTAGGAGATGCGTTGACTGTGACTTATATTTTTCCATTGATTAAGAAAAAGTATCCTGATGTAAAAATTGATTTGCTGGCACCTAAGTGGTGTGAGGCTGTGAATCAATATAATCCATATATAGACCGTACCATCTACATCAATCATTATCAGACCAACCGCAAGAAAATCTCAAAGTGGGAGAAGATTAAAGAGCATTACAAAACATTTAAAGAGGCCTTACTCCTATTAAAACAGGAATCCTACGATTATTATATTGATATTCGCTATAGCGATGCCGTGGCGCATTTTGTTCTGCCTTATATCAAAGTTGGTAAAGCTTTTGGGTTTGCCCGTCGTGGTTTAGGAGGATTATTAGACAAAGAATTTGATGTACCGCAAGGTGAATTCCACCATTTTGATATGTATTTCATGCTTTTGCGTGAAATAGGTGTAGAAGCTACATTGGCGGATGTGGAACCTTACTTCTCGATTTCTCCGGGCGCAACATTCGAAAAAATTAAGAATAAAATCGGTTTTTCAAAACTGCCTTATCTGATGGTTTTTCCGGAATCGGGTGGTGAACATAAACAACTTTCACCTACTTTCTGGGCGTCAGTTCTGACTGAAATTTTAGAAAAAACTGGCTATTATATTCTATTATGCGGGCAAACGGGGCTTTCGAAGAAAATATGGGATATGGTTACGGTGCCTACCTATAACCGCGTAATTGATACCTCGGGCAAAATCAATATTCACGAGATTGCGCTTTTGTCGCAGAAAGCTAGTTTTGCCCTTACGCTTGATTCGTTCCCTGAGCATTTGTGTTGCATCTTCTGTAAGACTGTTTCTGTCTATAAAGGCACTGGTTATCCGTTTTTCCCGTTAGCTAATTTCCCTGCGTATCTGATACACAACCACAAGCCAAGTGTAGGTTTGCCTTTCGACCGGGACAATGTTGAATTGGTATATCAGGAAGATTTAGAAACAGCTGAAGTAAAAGAATTGATTTTAAATAGAGTAAGCGCTGTAACAGTAGATGAATAAAGTTGTAATTGATGGCTCTGTTTTAGGGTTGGGGTTCTTCCATGAGCAATCCCGCACAGGTATTTATCGGGTAGCTGAAAACCTGGTCAAAGGATTGTCGGAAGGTAATCTTGTCGAAGTAGCTGTGTCCTGTACAGAACACTTGCCCGAAACAATCGCTTATCTTGAAAAATATCACCTGAACTGTAACTTGCCGATTGTCAATAAACCTAAAGATATAAGATTAGCGAGTTTCGAAAACAGTATTGTTTCGTCATTTGCCTACAAATCTTTACCGCAAAAGGTTGTCAGAGAGATTTTTACCCGCCTGCGTGCCCGATTCAAGCCTTTTTATAGTTTCGATGCCAATACTCTGAGTAAACACGATATTTATCATTCGCCTTTTCTACCTATCCCTCAAGAATTAGAAGGATTGTCGAAACCAAAGAAAGTAATTACTATTCATGATTTGATTCCACATCTGTTCCCCTCTTATTTTGGTGAATGGAATGTAAATATGATGAAAAAAATTCTGGATTGTATAGACGAAGACACCTATCCTATTTGTGTATCAGAGGCAACAAAGAATGATTTGTGTGAGGTAACAGGAATTTCACCTGACAGAGTCTTTGTAGCATATCTGGCCGCATCAGAAGATAAATTCTATCAAATGCGGGATAATGAAGAAATAGAGCGTATTTTACAGAAGTATACTATCAATATACATAAGCGCTACCTGCTATCATTAGCGACACTTGAGCCTCGCAAGAATATTGAACGCACGATAAGAGCCTTTCTGCAATTGATTCAGCAAGAAAAAATAGATGATTTGAATCTGGTTCTTGTAGGCACAAAAGGCTGGGATTTTGAAACTATTTTTGCTGAAATAAAAGCTAATCCTATATTAAAAGAAAAAATTATTGTAACGGGCTTTGTAGCTGATGAAGATTTAGCTGCCTTGTACTCTGCTGCTCTGGCTTTTGTGTATCCGTCTCTGTATGAGGGCTTTGGCTTACCGCCATTAGAAGCCATGCAATGTGGCACACCTGTCATTACCTCAAATAAAAGCTCATTGCCTGAAGTAGTAGAAGATGCAGGAATGTTGGTTGAACCAACTGATGAAAATGCCATTGCAGATGCTATGTTACAACTTTACAACGATAAAGGTTTGCGTAATACTCTTGGCAAAAAAGCCACTTTACAAGCACAAAAATTCTCCTGGAAAAAATTTACTGAACAGCATATTAGTATTTATCAGCAAATTTCATAAATTCGTAACTTGTATAGACAAGTACTTATTCAACCCCACTGATAAATTATGTTTTTCTCTAAGAAAGCCTCTGCTATCTTTTCGGTTAGCGCTGCCTTAGTAATGGTCACCGCCTTTGCGCCTACCCCCGACGATGATAAAAACAAGCTCTACGTTCCCGACGACCTCGAAGCCACGCTCTGGGCAGAAACACCCATGCTACACAACCCAACCAATATGGATGTTGATTACAAAGGCCGAATCTGGATTACGGAAGCAGTCGATTATCGAAACTTTAATACAAAACCAGGTGAACGTGTTAATAACGAGCAAAAAGGTGACCGTGTTATAATTCTGGAAGATACAGATGGAGACGGCAAAGCGGATAAATCAAAGGTTTTTGTACAGGATAAAGACCTGGTGGCTCCTTTAGGAATCGCTATCATCGGAAAAAAGGTTATTGTATCAGCTGCTCCTAACCTGATAGTTTTTACAGATGAAAATGGTGACGATATACCCGATAAAAAAGAAATTCTGTTAAAGGGTTTTGGTGGTGTCGACCACGACCATTCTTTACACTCGGTTACAGCAGGGCCTGATGGCAACTGGCATTTTAATACAGGCAATGCAGGGCCTCATCATGTAACTGATAAAGGAGGCTGGACACTCCGCTCTGGTAGCTCTTATTATGGAGGTACGCCTTATAATAAATCAAACCAAGGCAATCAGAAATCGGATGATGGCAGAGTCTGGGTGGGTGGTTTAGCTTTAAGAATGGATACTGAAGGCAAAAATCTGAAAGTAATGGGGCATAATTTCAGAAATAGCTATGAGGTAGGTCTGGATTCGTACGGCAATATGTGGCAGAATGATAATGACGATCAGGTGATTACCTGTCGGGTTAGTTATTTAATGGAAGGTGGTAATGCAGGTTATTTCAGTGCTGATGGAACCCGTTTCTGGCAGGCAGACCGTCGGCCGGGACAAGAGATGTTTACTGCCCATTGGCATCAGGAAGACCCGGGCGTACAACCTGCCATTGATAATTCTGGTGCAGGCTCACCGACTGGGGTTGCTTTTTATGAGGGCGATGCTTTAGGAGAAAAATACAGAGGCACTTTATTGAGTTGTGAAGCAGGGAGAAATGTAGTTTTCTCTTATCAGCCTACCATTCAAGGAGGCGGATTCAAAATGGAACGTCATAATATGATTAGTTCTTTCCCGAAAACAGACGATCATTATATATGGCATGATACGAGTGAAGATGTTCGTAAATGGTTTCGCCCGAGTGATGTGGTGGCAGGTACTGATGGAGCTATTTATGTTTCCGATTGGTATGACCCTGTAGTGGGTGGACATGCCATGCACGATAAAAAGGCTCATGGCCGCATTTTCAGAATTACGCCTAAGGGTAAAAAACTAACTCCACCAGCTATTGACTTATCGACGGTGCAAGGGCAAATAGAAACCTTAAAGAACCCTGCGATTAATGTGCGTAATTCAGGGTTTGAAGCACTCCGCAAGGGTGGCAATGTAGTTGAGGTTAAAAAATTGCTAAAAGATTCCAATCCTTATGTGCAAGCAAGAGCCGTATGGTTATTATCTAAAATGAGTGATGAAGGCATAAAGGAAGTAGAAAAGGTATTAGATAATGAAGATGTCAATCTAAAAATCACCGCTTTCAGGGCATTGCGCCAAGTAAAAACAGATATTCTGCCTATTGCTGAAAAATTATCGACTGATAAAAATGTGGCTGTCAGACGTGAAGTAGCTATTGCCTTGCGGGATTTACCTTTGACTTCAATAAAAGGTATTGTCAATAATCTGGTAAAAGCCTTTGATGGGACAGACCGTTTCGAAATAGAAGCTATCGGGCAGGCACTAGATAGCAAAGAAAGTACCTATTATCAATCTATCAAACCTGCCCTGCCAAAAGACCCTACTACATGGAATGAGTCTACGGCTACTTTAATCTGGCGTTTGCATCCGGTTGAAGCTGTGAATGATTTGAAATTAAGGGCAAGTGCCAGAAATCTGAAAGAAGCACAAAGAAAACAGGCGCTCACTGCATTGGCTTTTATTAAAGACAAACGTGCAGTGGTGGCCATGTTAGATTTAACTAAAAATCCATTGAAAGATGTATCTGAGCAGGCATTCTGGTGGGTGAACTTCAGAAAGACCAATGATTGGGCTGATTTGATGGATTGGGAGAAGGCAGCCAATACGCAAATGTCGGCGCAGCAAAAACAAATGCTGGCCTTAGAAAAACAGATGCTCGATAAAAATCAACCACAGGCAACCAGAGAAAAAGCAACTGAAAAACTAGCAAATGATGGAATTGGTGGAAAAATGTTACTGAGCCTGGCAGGAGAAAATCGCCTGCCAAAAGAAGTAAGAAATGTAGTGGCAGAGCATATTTTTAATAACCCGGATAAATCAATCCGTATGATGGCCAGTGATTATTTCTTGCGGCCAAGTGGTAAAGAAATATCAGTAAATCTAGCCCTCGAAATGCCATCTGATATGAAGAAAGGTTACGAGGTTTTCAGAAAAAACTGTGCAACCTGTCATAAATTCGATAAAGAAGGAGCTGAAATAGGACCGGAACTAACCCAAATAGGAAAGAAATTTGATAAAGCGGGCTTACTTGATGCCATCGTAAATCCATCGGCCAGTATGGCATTTGGGTATGAACCTCTGATTGTAACAACTAAAGATAAAAATACTTATTATGGTTTTCTGGTGGGTGATGGGGAAACGCTTACCCTAAAAGATGTGGCTGGGCAACTCACCAGTATTAAAAAAGCCAATATCGCGAGTCGTAAACAATTAAAAAACAGCCTGATGCCCGAACCCTCATCCATGGGGTTGAAAGAAAAAGATTTATCTGATCTGGCAGGGTATTTATTGAAATTGCCTTTGGCGGAGTAGAAGGAATTAACCCCACTCCCTACGCGGGTCGCCCTAAATCCCTCTCCCCAACAGTGGGGAGAGGGACTTGACACCCTCCACAATTGTTGGGAAAGGGTTGGGATATG
>CBIHRH010000355.1:0-5771 GCA_966212365.1 uncultured Emticicia sp.
CCAAATCATCGTACTTGGCAGGTTGTATGTACCGACACTTACATTCATATACTGGCATCATCACCCCCATTTCTTCTAAAGTACGATAACGTAAACCCAAAGATCGGAGTGCTTCTACCCGACCGATTTCATACAAGCGTGGATAATTGCCATAATACATATACCCCATCTGGTCGATGTCGGCATAGCGAATGCGGTACTGCCAGTCAAACTGATACATTAGTGAATCTTAGCTTTATTAAGTGCCTCATGGTACATATGAGCATAATTCAGGTGCTCTTCATAGGTTTCGGCGAAATTATGATAGCCTGAAAAATCTTCTTTCGCGCAGAAATAAATATATTTATGGCGTTCATAATTCAACACGGCGTCTAATGCCACAGGTTCAGGCAAAGCGATTGGGCCAGGGGGCAAACCTGTATTAACATAGGTATTATAAGGAGATTTTAAAGTCAGGTGTTTTTCCATAATACGTTTCAAAGCGAAATCTCCCAAACCAAATTTTACTGTCGGGTCTGACTGCAACGGCATATTTGTAGCCAATCTATTAATATACAAACCTGCTATGCGGGGCATTTCGTCCTTCTTGTTAGTTTCAGACTGTATAATCGATGCCATTACGCCTATTTCAACCGGAGTCATATTGATTGACTTCGCCTTTTGGAGCTTCTCATCGGTCCAGTACTTTTTATATTCACTATGCATTCTGTCTAAAAACTTATCCGGAGTGGTTGTCCAACGCACAAAATAAGTATTTGGCAAAAACATACACATAATAGTAGTGGTATCGAAACCATATTTAGCACATACTTCTTTGTCTTTCAGCCTCTCCAGTAATTCCTCATTGCTAAACTCGAATCGGCTACCAATTTTCTTAATCAAATCCGATTTCAGACGGATGTTATTAAAGGTTAGCCTTACATCGTCCTGTTGCCCTCTTTTCAGTTTAGAAAGAATCTCTTTATTACCTGCATTGGGTTTAATTTCATAACGGCCCGGTTTCACGTTTTCTGGATATTTCGTCCATTTTGACAAAAACTGAAACGAGATTTCGTCATGAATCATTCTATATTTATGTAATGAATCTACTACATTTTTGTAGGTGGCTCCTGTAGGGATATACAACACAAATGTTTTTTCACCCTTCACATTCAGATTGGCACTGCTCGAAACCTGCCAGAAATAAAAAGATAGCGTAGCAACTACGGTTGTTACAATAACAAGTGCGTAGGCAATGATTTTTTTGTTTTTAAGCATAATGCTATTTCAAATTTTGTATAATACTTTCTAAGGTATGTTTGGTTTGTTCGCCCGATTGCATGTTTTTCAGTGTAAGTTCTCCTGTCGACATTTCTTCTGAACCAACCACGCAAACATACGGAATTTTTTTGCGGTCGGCATACTCAAATTGTTTTCTTAATTTGGTATGGTCGGGGTAAATTTCGGCATTGATGCCTGCATCTCGCAGTTTTTTCAAGAGTGGCAATGAGTAGGTTTCGGCCTCTGCATCAAAATTGGTTATCAATACCTGTGTTGTAACTCCCTGATTATCACCAAATAGCCCTAACTCTTCCATCACATCATAGATGCGGTCAACGCCCAAAGAGATTCCCACTCCTGAAAGACCCGGCAAACCGAAAGTTCCTGTTAAATTATCGTAACGTCCGCCACCTGAGATACTTCCCATCAGCACGTCGTTAGCTTTCACCTCAAAAATAGCTCCGGTATAATAGCTTAATCCACGAGCAAGGGTAATATCTAACTGAATTTTTGGATTTTGCAGACCAAAACCATCAACCAGGCTCCATACTTTTTCTATTTCCTCAACTCCTTTCAATCCTGTTTCAGAATCTTTCAACCATGCTTTCAAGCCGTTTAACAGTTCGTTAGTATCGCCCTGAAGGTTAAAAATCGGCTGCAATTTCTCAATTACTTCTTCTGAGAAACCTCTTTCACGTAATTCATCTTCTACTTTTGCTTTACCTATTTTATCTAATTTGTCAATCGCTACCGTCAAGGGCACTTCACTGCCTTTCATCCCGATGATTTCAGCAATACCTGTTAAAATCTTGCGGTTATTGATTTTTACGGTAAAATCTGTAACGCCCAGATTCTGAAAAATTTCGTGCAACATCAATACGATTTCAGCCTCACAAATCAATGAATCGGTTCCTACTACATCAGCATCACATTGATAAAATTCACGGTATCTGCCCTTTTGCGGACGGTCAGCGCGCCATACCGGTTGTATCTGATAACGCTTAAAAGGAATGGCAAGTTCGTTGCGATTCATTACCACAAAACGGGCAAACGGCACGGTTAAATCATAACGCAATCCTTTTTCTGAAATTTTATGAGTTAGTTTTTTATAGCCCTGGTCTAAATCTCCCTGCGATAAATCCTTTGAGAAATCACCTGAATTTAAAACCTTAAAAAGCAATTGGTCGCCCTCATCCCCGTACTTCCCCATCAATACATTCAGGGTTTCTAGGCTTGGGGTTTCCAGGGGCTGAAATCCGAATTTTTGAAAAGTATGCTTGATGGTATCAAAAATAAGATTTCTCTTTACCATCACCGATGGCCCAAAATCACGTGTTCCTCTAACTAAACCGGGTTTACTCATTTCTCTTTTGTTGGTCTATAAATAATCTCATAAATTTTCTGCCACAAAATTAGTGTAAAAAACTTATTGTTAATTGTTAAATATTAATTGAATTTCTTAACTTTGCACCCTGATTTGGAATCATAGTCTGAAAAGACGATTTTAGAATATAATCTTTTAATACCTCTCGACCCTTTTCGCAGGGTGATAGAGAACAAAATACGTAAAAAAATGGCAGTAACAAGATTAAAACGTAAAGCAAAAAGAAATCAAGCGGTTGCTAAAAACAGAATAGCTGAAATCAAACGCTTATCTTTAAAAACAGATATTCACGCAGTTGATGTTGAAGCATTGAAAGCAGAATTCGCAAAATAATTTATATTGATTCTTGCTAAGAAATTAAAAGAGACGCCATCCAGCGTCTCTTTCTTTTTTTATATACTAAAACCTATATCTTTCTGGTTCATTCTACTATCTCGCTTTACATATAGTATCGGCATTTTAGGGCTACAATACACCACACCATTCTGCGCTGCAGATTGATATGCTGTTGTGCCCTCATACCACGCTATTACTGCCGACTCACAATGAATATCATCTATGTATTTTAAAAAGTTAAGATAGGTTTGTTCTTGTTCTACAATAAAATTGAAACTAATAGTAGAATCAAAAAAATCCTGATACTCCTCTATCAATTTCTTTTCCTCATCAAATGTCTGTTTGTCTTTAGCAAATAAAACAAAATTCAGAAAAATATTATAGTGTGATACAAACTCATGAAAGGTACTGAAAAAATCAAAACTCGCCTTTTGTACTTTCTCAACCAGAATACTCACATTGCTCGGGAAAGTCAGATCAATAGTGGGTGGTATAGCGATAATACCAGCTTCAAGATTCATAAGAATTGCTTGCGCATTTCTGCCCATTTGCCATGAATCTTTTTTATTGGTTGTACCCATGACAATAGTACCAAAATTTTCTCTGGCATGTAAAAGCTGTAATTCTTCTATAATATTGCCTTGAGCAATATGAATTTTAATGGTGCTCTTAACGGCTTTATTCAAATAATTACTTGCTTGCTCAAGAGCTTTATTGATACTTCCATACGCCTCTTTCTCGGTAGTTGCCTCTTCAAGACAATGAAAAATGGTATATTCACACTGAATATCCTTAGTAAGAAGAAATAAATAAGAAATAATTTTTTCAGAACATTCACCCAAATCTACAGAAACCAGTGTTCTTCTTGGCTGAATATTTTGTAATTCAGATTGAGATAATTTCATTAGTAGCAAACTTCACTTAATCTTATTGATAAAATTCTATCAGTTCAGATTTTAAACATTTTCGATGCAAACCTAATGATTATTATTCAAAATAAAAGTTTTGGATACTAAAATACCCGAAACTTGTTAATTATCTTCAATAAAATGTTAAAATAGCACAATGGCTCCAAATATTATTCTGCCTTCGGAGGTTCCATTTTTGTAATAGTCAGAACCTTTTTATTTTTCCTGTCTCTGTCTTTAAGAATGTTTTTAATGAGTTTGCGGTTCTCGATTCTCATTTTAAAAATAATGGCTTGTCCGAACAAAGCTAGTCCCGAATTAACCATGATAAGGCTATAAGTACCCAACAAAAACCATCTGAGAAAAGGTGCATTGGTGTGCTTCAGATGCCCTGCTTCGCTTAGAACGCTCAGTCCATAGCCTACCAGCATCATACCAACCATAGCTGATAAAAACCACTTAACGCGTAAGGGCATATTTTTAATTAACCTTTTTCCTGGAGGCTTCTGTTTTTTTATTTCCATAATTTATCGAATCTTTATGTATATTGGTGTAAATGCAAAGACAAAAATAGTTAATTTTGGGCTTAAATTACAACGATATACTCTCATAAGTTTAAAGCATGGGCAAAATTATTAGTTTCTTACTTCGTTTTATTCCAAGAAAATACCTGCAATTATTTAGCCATATTCCCCTGAAAGTCTACACTATTCTTTTAAAAGGAAATACCGTCGAGTGCCCGGTTTGTGAGGTTAAGCTAGACAAGTTTCTGCCTTATGGTCGTTTGTCTTCAAGAAAGAATGCCCTTTGCCCTAATTGTCTGGCTCTGGAGCGCCACCGCCTGATGGCTTTATATCTGCGTGAGAAAACTAATTTCTTCACCGCCCCTCAATTAAAAGTATTACACGTTGCGCCGGAATATTGTTTTATCGATCGTTTTGAAGCCATGAAAAATCTGGACTATATTACAGCCGACATTGAATCGCCGTTGGCAAAGGTAAAAATGGATATTCACCAGATACCATTTGAAGCCAATACCTTTGATGTGGTTTTCTGTAACCATGTAATGGAACACGTAGAAGATTACCACAAGGCCATGTCAGAATTGCATAGAGTACTGAAACCAGGTGGATGGGGAATCATACAATCACCTCAGGACTGGACAAAAGAACATACCTTTGAAGACCCGACTATCACCGACCCACGTGAGCGCGAACGTATATTCTGGCAAAACGACCATCTGCGCCTGTTTGGCAGAGATTATGGCAGAGAACTGGAAAAAGCAGGCTTTAAAGTAAAAGAAGACGATTTCGTGCTTAAAATGCCAAAAGAATTAGTAGAAAGATATGCACTACCAGCCGGGGAGATTATTTATTTTTGTGAAAAGTAACCCCACACCCCAACCCCTCTCCCCAACAGTAGGAAGAGGGGCTCTCAAGTCCCCTCCCCACTGTTGGGGAGGGTTAGGGTGGGGTTATTAATTAGATATATAATAACCAACTATTACCATAACATCTATGAAATTCAAAGATAAAATAGTCATTATTACAGGCGGTAATTCAGGTATTGGCAAGGCTGCTGCCCTATTATTTGCTCAGGAAGGAGCTAAAGTTATGGTGGCTGATTTGTCTGATTCATTAGATGCTGAATTAGCTGATACAGTAAAGCAATCAGGTGGAGAGGTGAGTTTTGTAAAAGTAAATGTAACAAAGCTGACTGATATTGAAAACATGATTGAACAGACGATCAGTCTTTGGGGTAAATTTGATATACTGGTAAATTCAGCAGGAGTATTAGGACCTCGGATTCGTACAGAGAAATATCCGGAAGAAGATTTTGATAAAATCATTGATGTAAATGTAAAGGGGCTTTGGCATTGCATG
>CBIHRH010000356.1:0-5766 GCA_966212365.1 uncultured Emticicia sp.
TTTTGTAAAAGGCCTTTACCTCGAAATTGTGCATAACCGTATGACAAGCCACTTGGGCATCACCTGTATAACCCGAACGCTCCCGATGCGGACAGTCAGAAGCAATGCCTCCATGCATATTATCCAGTTGCGAGCGTTTCCAGATATGATTAATCTGATTAAAAAGCTTATTGGATGTCTCAAAAATAGCTGATTCCTTTACGGCCGTGTTTACGGCTTCTGCTTGTATATTTTCAGCTTTCAATTCACCTTTCCAATTGCTAATCTCAACTCCACTAAACACAAACCAATTAAACCGGGGAGCATAAGTAGCATTGGGTTTTCCACTAAAAGTATAAGTGTTCTCACCCGAATACAGATTGGCATTAAATGTCATTTTAATAGTATGTCCAGCCGGAGCGGTGACATTTTTCAAACGCACCCAACCTGAAATCTCTTCGGGAAAAGATACCTTATAATTGCCATTGGCTAGTTTTTCAATTTTAGTTGGTTGATAAATTTTGGTAATTTTATCAGTAGGAGAGGTATGCGCAGACATTTTGCCAAATGGCGTAGCTCTGTTAATCACATTCTCCCATTGACTATCATTAAAACTTACTTTGCACCAGTCAGGTTGTTCCTGGCGGGCATCGTATATCTCACCATCATAGACTAAATCAGAAATAATAGCCGATTTGGCTGCTTTCCAGCTTTTATCTGATACGATAATTTCTTCGGTATTATCAGCATAAACAATATGTAATTGCGCAATAAACCGAGGTGAGCCATAAGAGGCCGTCCAGAATTTGGGTGCATTATAAAAACCATTTCCTAAAATAGCTCCGATTACATTATTGCCCGTCTGGAGCTTATTAGTAATATCATAAGCCAGATACATAACCCGGTAATCCTTAAATTCATCAGGCAATGAAATATAAGCATCGGACAATTGTGGACGTTTGCCATAATTGGTCTGATTTGGTACTAAATAATCGTCAGATGCCTTTTGTCCATTCACATAAAATTCAAAATAGCCCAAGCCTGTCGTATAAGCAATCGCACTTTTGATTTTCTTCGAAGCCTTGAAGGCTTTACGCAAAAGTGGGGCAGGTGGAGGTAATATTTGCGTCCGTTGGTCTGGCCCGCCTTTAGGTTTTGGAATCGCTTCTTCATTCTGCCACGGAGCACCAATCCATTCTGCTTTCCAGTCACTTGGGTTGAGTAAACCCATATGCCATTTAGCAACTTTACCCCAGGCTGAGGGTTTGCCGTTTTTATCCCATACCCTCACCTGCCAGTAGCAGGTCATACGAGAAAGCAGGTTTTTCCCGGTATACTTAACCGAATGAGCTTCATCATTCATCATCTTACCAGTATCCCACAAATCAGGTTTTTGTAATAAAGCAACACTTGATGCCACTCTTATCTGATAAGCTGTTTGTATTTGCCCTCTTTCATTAGCTTTTGACACATTGAGCCACGACAGCCGAGGGTTCAATGCATCAACAACCGAGGGGTTTTCCATATACTCGCAGGTGAGGTTCTGCACTTCTAATTGTGCAAAAACTAAATCTACTGATAAAAATAGTAATGTGAAAAATACGTATTTCATGAATGGAGGTAGCAAGTGTTGTGGACTTGCTTTGTTTAATGAGGTTGAATGATTGGTTGTTAAAAATAAGTATATTTTAATAAAATAAACCAAATAGAACGAGATAATTAAATCTTGAACTTGTGTAACTTTTTAATTTAACTACTTTAAAATAACTTCTAATAATCCGACAATCTCAGCAGTTGGTCAAAAAGGTAGCCACCGTAGCGGCTACCTTTTCTGATGCCATTTGAATGGCTGATACTTGGAAACCATATCTGTTCTCATTCAAAAAGGTTCCCACCATATCAGTCACCTTTTTCGATATTGTAGGCCTGCTCGCCATAGTCAGGCACATAGTAACCATTAGTATTTTCATTCTTTGGCTAGGCGTCCCCTCTCTTCCTCCATAGCAATAGTGGTTATGCGGACGTCAAGTTGGGAATAACCATTCCCAACTTGACGTTCCATAAATTTCCGACTTAAGATTGTGTTTTCAAAGTGTTTGAGGCGATTTTCGATAAAATCGGACTGTTGTGTTATGCTCTAGGCAGAAAGGTCGAGACAGCCACCCACTGGCGTGGGTTATTCCCAAAGATGAAAGTATCTGCTATGCCGGAGGCAGTTAGCATTAGCACGCCACGAATAACTATTACCCCAGGCAAAAAAATATCATTATTATAATGACAAACTTTGCCTGGGTCGATTTAGACGAGCTTTCAAAAAGGTATGAAGAGATATTGTTTGAGAAGAATTGAGTTTAAAGTATGTTTAAATTTTGTTTTTCTGACCGAAAAGAACAATAAATTTTAAACATACTCTTGTTTCCTGTAAGGGTTCAATCAAGCCAATAATATTTCCAGTGAGGTGTATCTGCATTAAAACTTGCGAAGTGCCCTTTTACCTGATGATCATCATTTCTATTATAAATTACCACTTCACGGGTGGCGCCTAAATGTTGGTGTTGTACAAAAGCTAAATTATAGGCATTGCCGTTGAGTTCATAGATAAATTCTTTTACGCCAACTACTTCCGGCGTTGGTAAATCATAAAGATGCCCGATAGATGTCGGGTAATTCCCGGTTTCATTGTGGTACTTCTCTAAAGCAAGTATCACTTTTTCGGCCTGTTTAATGGCAGAATTTCTACTATGATTACTTGCAGGCACAATCAAACGGGTACTCACAAAAAGTGCAATAAGCGGAATAATGATGAAATAAAGTGGAGCTAAATTGAATCCGGTTTGAGACTTTAAATCCTTAATAGCATTAAACTGCCGGTTAAGAAGAAATGCGGCAATAATAAAAGCAATGACCCCTGCCGAAAAACCTACACTAACAGCAAGCACTGACATAAAAACAAGACTTATTAAAGTGCATACAATGCTTGCGCTGATGGCATAATTATATCCATTGCTCCAGTTATTCAGAGGTGTAGCAGAACCACTTAATTTTTTCATTTCCTGAATAAGCCATAAAATGCCAATCGGTACTAATAGCAAACCGATATAGCCAATCAGCTGGGCTGACACCGAAAGCGGTAACGAGAGAGAATCATAGCGCCCCGGGAAGAATGGGAGTAGAATACATATAACAAGCACTACATTAAGTGCAATTAACTGTAACCAGTGTACTTTTTTCATATCTCTGAATAGTTTAAAGTTTAAATGACCTATATCTCCAATAATTGATGGCCTGAAAAGGAGGAGTACCTCTTTCAGGAAAAATAACTTTGACCTGAATGCTCCGTTTTTTTCTGCATATTTTTCAAATAATTCCAATAAATCGCCTTCAACCTCTTCACGAATAAAGGGATGGCAAAACCATCTGAAAAATTGCAGGGCTATCAGCGGCGGCTTGTGGGTTGTATCTTTTTTCATCTGTTTCATTCAAAAGCTATTTTCGGGATAGCACTCCAAAGTGCTAATCGTTGGTCTTTGGCTTCTGTTAATATCCGTTGCCCTTCGGCAGTAATGGTATAATATCTTTTCCGTTTGCCGCCTCTTACCTGAGTTACTTCCCCAAATTCAGACTTTACCAGTTCTTTTTCTTCTAATCTTTTGAGCACTGTCTGTATAGCGCCTAAACTTACATTCCGGTTGAGACGGTTTTCAATCTCTTCGATAATACTGACACCATAAGCCTGCCCATGCAGAATGGCTACTGTCAGCAAAACAACTTCTTCAAACTCTCCTAAATGATATTGACTCATAGTTTCTAATATTTTAACTACATTTGTAGTTAAAATATTTTTTCAGATTATTTTTAAACTATATTCTCAATCTGTTTTTTTAGCAGCTAAATGCCTTTTCTGATTTTGAAGTGATAGGCTGAGGATGTAAATTTGGAGAGTACATTTTACTCCATCCAAAATTACGAACTCTTATGGCTAAAGCAGAGATTTCAGGCATTGCTCCATTCCTTATTGTAAGGAATGTACCTGTGGCATTAGCGTTTTATCGCGACAGCCTTGGGTTTAATATTACCTTTCAAGGTCCTGCGGAGGACGATATCTTCTTTGGTATTGTAGAAAGGGGTCGGGCGATGATTATACTAAAGGCCATTGGCGTTGAGCCGGTGCCGAACTATACCAGAGATATTAAACAAGGTATTGCCCGCTGGGATGCTTATATTCATGTGCCAGACCCTGATGCCCTTGAAGCAGAATTTGAATCACGCAATGTCGAATTCTTTACAGCAATCAAGGATAACGAAAATGGTGATGATGGTTTAAGGGGCTTTGAAGTGAAAGACGCTGATGGGTATGTATTGTTTTTTGGGCGGCCGGATGCGTGATAAGTGAAATTAAAAAATGTAGTGAAATGATTATATAAGTTTTCTTAATTTTTAGATGAAAAAGATTCTTTTACACTAATTAGAAATGGCAAAAGTAATAATGAAAAGTTGGCGATACGGGCTGGAAAAGGTGAATCTGACTAAATTACAAAAGGATATGCTTGGAATGGGTCTTAAAGATTCTAAAGATAATGTAGATGCTCTTTTAGAAGGGAAAGAGGTGATTTTAGAAATAGAAGACAATGTATTGGCAGAGGAATTCTATATTAAAATAGAAAAAATAGGTGTAAATGCAGAGCTAATTATGGTTTGAAAAATTTATAGTTTGAATGAAAATGGAAGGCAACTCACATATTATTTGAATATAAAAGTAATGATTTGAATATCTCAAAAAAAACCTTTAATCAGATTCAAGACCTCATCAAAATTTGTTTCCAGTACCATATGAGCGCCCTCAAGAATATGGACGGATGCATTGGGCAAATCTCTCTTATAGCAATGTGCTTCTTCGACACTAAAGAACGGATCATACCTTCCCCAGATAACCAGGGTTGAAGGTTGATAAGTACGGAAAAAATTCTGAAAGACAGGAAATAAAGCGATGTTGTTTTTATAATCACAATTCAGTTCAAACTGCATATCAATGTTTCCAGGTCTTTTCATTAATTCCCAATCCAGCATCCACAACTCTGGACTGAGGTTAGGTAGTAATTCCGATGGGACTCCTACCGTATATTGTGACTTTACACCCTCTTCGCTTAAAAATGCTGAAACTTTTGCCTTCTTTTCCAGACTTGGGTTTTGCCAGTAGTCTTTTGTTTCGTCCCATTGAGGACCAATACCCTCGTCGTAGACATTCCCATTCTGGACAATTATCCTCTCTATCTTCTCAGGGTGATTGATACACAATCGTAATCCAATAGGACATCCATAATCATGTAAATAGATAGTAAATGAATCTAAAGATATCGCTTCCGTGAATTTAGTAATATATGATGCTATATTGCGGAAAGAATACTCAAAAAGATTTTTGTCTGGAAAAGAACTAAACCCAAACCCTGGATAATCCGGAGCTATCAGATAGTACTTATCTGATAAGGCAATCATCAGATTTTTAAACATTACAGAAGAAGTTGGAAACCCATGGAGAAGTAACAATGATGGATTTTTCCTCTCTCCGGCTTCGCGATAGAAAATATTGACCCCATCAACATCAATTGATTTGTTGAAAATTTGCCTTCTCATAATATATATCTTTAGAACAAAAATCGGGTTTAATTGAAGGGTGCATGTTTGCCCTACTTACTAACGTAAAATTAACAGTATAATATATCGCGCTAGTTAGGACAGACAAGTCTGAATAGTAGCAGGTAGTCTCAAGCTCCAGACATAGAGATTAAT
>CBIHRH010000357.1:0-5749 GCA_966212365.1 uncultured Emticicia sp.
CGAACGCACCAAATGGCAGGTTATCAATATTGCTTTGCCTTTGGGGTTAGTGATTTTATTTGGAATTATTTTATATATGTTGCGCAAAAGAAAATTTGCCTACTGATTGGTCTTTTTTTTTGTAAAAAAAGTACTACTTTTAAACTCGAAATATTTTTTAATCTTCTATTTACGACCGGTTAAACATGAACCTATTTGAAATTAAAGAGCAACCTAAGGTCTATGATGTTGTGATTGTAGGCTCTGGTGCAGGAGGAGGTATGGCAGCATACCAACTAACTAAAGCAGGTGCAAAGGTTTGCTTATTAGAGGCGGGCGGATACTTCGATCCTGCAGACCCGAAATATATCACTCAATTAAAAAATCCCTGGGAATCTCCTCGTCGTGGAGCAAGTACACGTACCCGTCCGTTTGGTGATTTTGATGCTGCCTGGGGCGGTTGGGACATCGAAGGCGAGCAGTATTCGGCTATGCCCGGCACACAGTTCCGTTGGTTCCGTTCAAGAATGTTGGGTGGTAGAACCAACCACTGGGGACGTATCTCGATGCGTTTCGGTCCGGATGATTTCCGCAGAGGTTCAATGACAGGTATCGGTGACGACTGGCCTACGAGCTATGAAGATTACGCGCCTTATTATGATAAAGTAGATAGATTAATCGGTTTGTTCGGAACTAAAGAGGGTATCCGTAATGAGCCGGATGGTATCTTCTTACCTCCGCCAAAACCACGTCTACACGAGTTGATGCTGAAGAAAGCGGCTACAGGTATTGGTATTCCGGTTATCCCGTCACGTATGGCGATGTTAACCAAGCCTATCAACGATTCTCGTGGTGCTTGTTTCTACTGCGCACAGTGCGGACGTGCTTGTCAGGCTTATGCCGATTTCTCGTCGTCGTCAGTATTATGTATCCCTGCAGCTAAAACAGGTAACCTGACACTGATTAACAATGCGATGGTAAGAGAGGTATTAACAGACCCTAATACCGGTCTTTCAACAGGCGTTTCTTACGTGAATAAACTGGATTTAAAAGAATATTCAATCAAAGGTAAAATTGTTATTCTGGCTGCAAGTACCTGCGAGACTGCCCGTATCATGCTTAACTCTAAATCGCCAAGATTTGCCAGAGGTTTAGCAAATGATAGCGGTGTAATTGGTAAGTATTTGAATGACTCTACAGGCGCAAGCCGTTCGGCATTTATCCCTGCTTTGATGGATCGTAAACGCTATAATGAAGATGGTGTGGGTGGTATGCACGTGTTTACGCCTTGGTGGGTAGATAACAGCAAACTTGATTTCCCACGTGGTTATCATATTGAATATGGTGGTGGTATGGGTATGCCGGGCTTTGGCTTCGGAGGTGGCATTGAGCGTGTAAACGGACTTTTCCCTGACAGAAACGGCAATAAGAAAAAAGCAGGTGGCTATGGCGTGGCTCTGAAAGATGATATTCGTCGTACATACGGTGCTTATATCGGCATGGCTGGTCGTGGAGAACCTATTCCATTGGAGTCTAATTATTGTGAGATTGACCCTAATAGTGTGGATAAATACGGTATTCCAACGTTACGTTACCACTACAAATGGAGCGAAAACGAAATCAAGCAAGCTAAACACATGCAGGATACTTTCGAGCAGATTATCCATGCCATGGGTGGTATTCCGATGGGTAGAAAACCTGATGCAAGCAATAACTATGGTTTAGCTCAACCGGGTGAAATCATTCACGAAGTAGGAACCGTACGTATGGGTAACGATCCTAAAAAATCGGCTCTGAACGGTTGGCAACAAGCCCATGATGTGAAAAACCTGTTTGTAGTAGATGCTGCTCCGTTCGTATCACAAGGTGATAAAAACGTAACATGGACAATCCTTGCAAGTTCATGGCGCACTTCTGATTATATCATGGAGCAGGTAAAAGCTAAAAACATTTAATAAACCATTTTCCGAACATGAAACGTAGAGACACATTAAAAGCACTTTCATTGAGCTCGTTGGGAATGGCCGTTTTACCAGCCGCCGACCTGATGGCCGCACCACCGGACCCGAAGCCGTTTAAAACAACACCGGCTCGTATTCCGGAAGAAATAGAAAGAGATAAAAAGATAGCAGCTGATAAATTCCTGACTGTGGCAGAACTAGCTACTATCGGTATCTTAGCAGATATTATTATTCCGGCAGAAGGTAAGTCGGGTAGCGCTACGCAAGCAGGTGTACCTGCCTTTATCGATTTTATCGTAAAAGACATGCCTCAATATCAGACACCTATCAGAGGTGGTTTGAGATGGCTGGATAACCATAGCACCAAACGTTTCGGTAAATCTTTTGCAGGAATTACGCCTAAACAACGTATTGAGATAGTAGAAGACATCGCCTATCCGGATGATGTAAAACCGGAGTTCAGTCATGGTGCGGCGTTTTTCTCACAAATCCGGAATCTGACAGTAACAGGCTTCTATACAACCCGTATGGGCTTCGATGATTTAGGATATATGGGTAACACGCCTAACGATTGGCAAGGTGTACCGCAGGATGTATTAGATAAATACGGCTTGAAGTATGATCCATTGTATGATAAAAAGGATTGATAGTATTTAAGTTTTATTATAAGCAAAAGCCCTGAGAGATATTCTTTCGGGGCTTTTTTGTGTATGGCGATTTTTTAAATCGCTGTTTCTAATACGACGCTACACGATTTAAAAAATCGTGATACACCTATCAATACAACATCCTGAATCTTATCGTCTCTTCAATATCCTTAATCTCCTGCACAAATTCGTCGGTATAGCCTTTGTCAATATCCATAATCACATAGCCAATTTTCTCGTTGGTTTTCAGGTATTGACCGTTGATATTGATAGAATGTTTGGCAAAAATATTATTGATTTTTGCCAATATACCCGGTACATTCTTATGGATATGCAATAAACGGTGCGAATCTTTCAATAAAGGCAATTGCAGCTCAGGGAAGTTGACACTGCCTGTGGTGCTACCATTATTCATAAATTCCAATAAACGTTCAGGTACATAATGACCGATACCTTCCTGTGCTTCTTCTGTGCTTCCGCCGATATGTGGGGTCAGAATCACGTTGGGCAAGCCTCTTAGTTCGTTGATAAACTCTTCGTTATTGGTTTTTGGTTCATAAGGAAATACGTCAACGCCTGCCCCAGCTACTTTACCCTCTTTGATAGCTTCTACCAAAGCAGGTACATCAACCACGTGGCCACGAGCCAGATTCAGGAATATGACACCTTTTTTCATTAACTCAAATTCACGTTTGCCGAAAATATTAGTATTATCTTTACGGCCATCAATGTGCATACTCACCACATCTGCAACTTTTAATACTTCATCCAGTGAGCGGCATTTTTTTGCATTCCCGATAGGCATCTTATCTACAATATCGAAGAAGTATACTTCCATACCCAAAGCCTCTCCTATAACCGATAGCTGTGTGCCAATGTGACCGTAGCCAATCAAGCCTAATTTCTTCCCACGAACTTCAAAGCTATTGTTAGCTGATTTATCCCATTTACCTGCGTGCATACCAATACTTTTCTCTGGGATATTGCGGATAAGCATAATCATCTCACCAACTGCCAGCTCTACTACTGAACGGGTATTGCTATAAGGCGCATTGAAAACGGCGATACCTTTCTCGGTACTGGCTTTCAAATCAATCTGGTTAGTGCCAATACAGAACGCCCCGATAATCATCAGTTTATCGGCATTCTCTAATACTTTTCTGGTAACATTGGTTTTTGAGCGAAGACCCAGAATCGATACACCTTTAATTTTTTCTGCCAATTCGGCTTCGTCCATCGCTCCTTTGTGGAACTCTACATCAAAACCCTCATATTTAAAGGCTTCAACGGCCACAGGGTGCACATTCTCCAATAAAAGTACTTTGATACGGCTTTTAGGATAAGACTGGCTGCGAGGGAGTTTATTCAGGTATAAGAACTCATCTAATGACGGCACTACGTGATCAGCCTTAGCAACTACTTTTTCACGCTCTACGTTTTCTGTGAAAGCATAAAAACGGTTTGCCAGGCCTGATGCTCTTAATTCATAGTCGGTATAACCATCGCCAATGGCGTATACGTCACCATCCAGGTTTAATGAGCCAAGGAGTTTTACTTTCCCTTTTTCGTGTGCTAATACATTGGTATCATCTACACCAGTGATATTACCCTCACCATCAAACTCAAAAGTATTAGCATAAACATTTTCTTCTTTCAAACCCAGTTCTTTTACAATCGGCACAATAAACTCTTTGAAACCGCCTGAAACGACTAAGATATTATCGGCATATTCACGCAAGAATTTCTCATTTCTCTGGAAAGAGTCTGAAACTTTGGTGTGCAGGAAATCAACTAATTTGTCGATATGGTCTCGATTGGCCTTCAGTAAATCAATTCGTCTGCTAAGGGCTTCTGAAAATGAAATCTCGCCATTCATGCCCATTTCAGTCAGTTTTCTGATTTCGCCTACAATTTTTTCCTGATTGGCGTTGCCTGCTAAAGCGATATTGGCTAACTCGTCAAGCCCTTCTACTTTCGTAAAAGTGCTGTCGAAATCTATAATAAAATAAGGATTATTAGTCATGAATTAAAACTCTATAATAGGTACTGATGTTAATGTCTGATTGTTACGAATATTTATTCCGGGCTCTCTAAAGCAATCCTGATATGCCCCAAATGATGCTTACAATGCCACGCAGCCATGTGAAGTGCTTGTGCTAAGGTTAAATTCATCTGACGGCCTACATGAAAGAAGGTTCTGCTGAAATCTTCGGAGGACATGGATTTGAGTAAATGTGTCCACCGTTTATGAGTAGCTTCCAATAACAGGAGCGCATCGGCCATAGGTACGCTTGGTACTTCAGGGTTATTTGCCCACCCATTGATATTTGGTCCATATCCTTGTGGATTATCTTCACAAAGTGCCTGTTTGAAGCGGGCAAAATGCAGAATGTGCATATCAGAAATATGTACCACCACGCTATGGATACTCCATGCTCCTTCACGATAAGATTTTGCCAACTCATCTGCTGAAAGATTCTTAGTCAATTGCTCGTACTTAGCCGGATATTGCTCAATTATGCCAATATTCTCAGCTATAGCTTCCGCAGAATAGCTGTTTTCCGGCGTCCATTTGCCGATTGGAAACTTGCGCTCTTCGAGAGTCATTGCTTTAGGGAGGTTTTGTTGCAAACTCAAATTTACCAAACTATTGCGCAAGTAAATAGAGCTAAGCTATTGATTTTCAATAATTAAACAAATAGTCAAGAATATTCTTGATATAATACAAAATATCAATAGTCGATGAAGAAGATTTGCAAATATAGTAAATTCCGGAGATTTACGGAACCGGGTCATATCCATGACCACCCCATGGATGGCAGCGACCAATGCGCTTGATGGTAAGTAGCAAACCCTTAAAAAAACCATATTTCTGAAACGCTTCTACCGAATATTGGGAGCAGGTAGGCGTGTAGCGACAGGAGGCAGGAAACCACGGTGAAATACCGGCCTGATACAGACGTACAAGAAATATGGCAATGTATTTCATATTAGAGCATGTTTAAACATTGTTTTTCTGACCGAAAAGCATAGATTTTTGAGGCAGGCAAGCGGTCCGCCGCCGCGGGCGTATTTTGCAGACGTAGCAGGCGGCTACGTCGAAAAAATACAACGCAGCATGGCTCAAAAAGATAGCTTTGTAGGTCGAATTATAATTTTTAA
>CBIHRH010000358.1:0-5725 GCA_966212365.1 uncultured Emticicia sp.
CAATACCATTACCCGGAACCTCCTTCTGATTTTTGTAGAAATAAGGCTTCAGAAACGGATGATTAAGGTCGAAGGCATCATCTACAATGGCAATAACTACCTCTTTTTTTGGACGCAAAGCTTTGAAATCTGCTGAAATGCCAATCTGCTCCCAGGCCCAGGTATTTTTATCGACCTGAGCAAAAGCAGATGCATAAGCTCCAAAAAAAGCCTGCAATACAAAACAGGCTTTAAGAATATGATATTTTTTCAATGATTTTAGTATTTATTGTCTATCGAAATTATCTCTGTTCCACCTGATTGTCCTAATGTATAAGAACTTAAACCCGGACCCTGTCCCTGGTGCATGGGTACTCTGCCACGCAAATCAGGTAATGCAAAAGTTACGCGTCCGTCACCGCCATAATAAGTGCCTAATAATGAAAAAAGCGCGGTATTCTGTGCAATAGATATTAACTGCCCGTCGCAGGCAGACCAATGTTTAGGGGCAAATCCAAACGCAAATATGTTTATCTCCCCGATAAAATTATCTACACCATTTCTTGAAGGGAAGACCCCTTCAAGAGCAATACAGAAATTGAGGGCCAGATAAGGTTGAATATTATCTAAATATACTGCCGGTTTAGGGCTGGTGTTTACCCAGTTATTGCCATCCCAGGTCAGTAATTGGCCAGCTTCGGTACCTGAATTAAGTTTAATATTATTAGAAGCAATACTGATTGGCGCAGAGGCTGTAGGGGTTGTTATTGTCCCCAAGTATTCCCAGTTATCACCTGTCCAATAATAAAAACCTTTGGCTTGGTTATTACCAACATTATAGATTAAAAGACCTTCAGCAGGATTAGTAACAGGGCTGGCATCAACCAAGCTGGCTGTTAAAGTGATCTGAGGTACAAGAATACCATTATTAGTAGAAGCGGCTGTAATATTAGTCTGATAGTAGTCACCAGGTGTAATAGTTGTTGATTGTGCTTGAAGAATATAATTTGTGCACAAAACTATTGACAAACCAAAACAAAGATTATAAATGAATTTTTTCATGATCTGTTCTTAATATTTATTGTCAATAGTATGAGTTTCAGTGCCGCCTGATTGGCCGATGGTATAATTACTCAAACCAGGTCCTTGTCCCTTGTGTACGGGCACTCTCCCGCGCAAATCAGGCAAAGCAAAGGTTGATACACCGTCTCCACCATAAGTGGTGCCGAGCAATGTAAAAAGTGCATCATTCTGAGCAGTTGATAGCAATTGCCCATCACAAAGCGCCCAACCACGTGGAGCAAAGCTAAAACCATAGATTTCGATTTCTCCAAGAAAAGGTTCATAACCGTTCTGTGATGGATAGATGCCTTCTAACGCAATAGAGAAATTAAGTGTCAGATAAGGTTGATGATTATCTAAATTGTCTACTGGTTTAGGATTAGTATTCACCCAATTATAACCATCCCAGGTTAGTAATTGCCCGGAGGCTGTACCTGAGTTGAGCTTAATAGTATTAGACTCAATACTAATAGGTGATGTGGCCGTAATCTGAGCACCACCTAATAATTGCCAGGTGGACCCCGTCCAGTAATAAAAGCCTTTATCCTGATTATCGCCTATATTGTATATCAAAAGCCCTGCAGCTGGATTAGAAACAGGACTTGATGAAGTTAAATTACCGGTAAGTGTGATTTGCGGTACAAGTATTCCATTATTGGTGGATGTGGCAGTAATATTTGGCTGATTATTACCTGGTGTAATAAGGGTTGCCTGAGCATGTACGATAACAATTGAGCAAAAGTAAAGTACTAAACCAATACTTATTGAGGATAGAAATTTTTTCATGAGATGAGTTTTTTTACGATTCAAAAGTATATGGTCTATAAAGAAGAATCCTAAAAATGGCTCAACAAGTCCCCGAAATTTTTATCCAATGATTTTAAGGCATAAAAAAAGATGCAGTTTAGTGCATCTTTTTTTACTTCATTCAACTTATAAGCTGTAATTAGACTCTCTCCAGTTTAATCGGATAGGTTTTTTTAGAGGCCCATTGCGGTACATAAATATTATCGTCCGAGTCCATATACACATCATGTGGGTGCATGAATACATTGAACGGGTCTTGTTTTTTCTGCTCGCCTAATTTACCGTCAGTATAGATTGGCTCACTGCCACCCGGGGTAGAAACTACGCGGTCGTTTTTATCAAGAATGGTGATATAACCTGAATTTGCATTATCTCCGGAAGTAGAGCGGTAGGCCGCTCCTAAAAGAGTTTCTCCTTTAATCACCGGACGACAAATGAATGTGCCTGGTAGAGCAATTGTAGAAAGATAATTTCCGTCTAAAGTGAATCTCTTCCAACAGTTTTCAACGCGTGAAGTCACCAGCAATGTAGGTTTTTGCTTATTACGGGTATCAACAATCACTCCGTGATTACACTTAAACATATCTTTACTTCCCCAATGTCTGATTAACTTGCCTTTTGAGTCGTATTGCATCACGTAGTTCAGACCATAACCATCTACTACAAAAATATCTCCGTTGGCCGGATTGACTGCGGTTTCAGTAGGATTAAACTGCGTAGGATAATCATATACGCCTGTTTCCTTCGGATAATCTATCTTGAAAATCACTTTTCCGGCCAGATCAGTTTTAATCACCTGATGGCGGTTGGTATCACAAATCAGCAGATACTGGTCACTTCCTTGTCCGGCGATTGTTAAGCCATGTCCACCAGGATAGGAATTCCCCCAGGTTTCCAATAACTTGCCCGATTTGTCGTATATCAATATATTGTTTTTAGTCTCGTTAGTTAGTAGAATTAATCTTCCTTTGGAGTCTTCTACCATTTCGTGGCAATCGTTCACAGGATTTTTAGCGGCATCTAATACCCCCCAGCCAGTTTTTACTTTGTATTTATGGGTATTATGGCCGATGATTATTTCATCGTTTTTGCCGAAGCTCATTTCGGGCAATAGTGTCGCAGCTGTAGCTAAGCCTCCGAGCTTAACAAAATCGCGACGGTTCAGGTATTGGTTCATGTTATGAGGTTGAATATGGTCAATAAAATTCTGTCTTAAAGATAAGAAAAAAGCATGATTTACAAGAAACCATGCTTTTTATTCTATTGCCTATCTTCGTTTAGACTTAGTCGCCCCTCTGCTTTTATCAGGCTTGTATGTTTTCTTCGCCGGAGATGAAGATTTACTTTTCTTGACCTCTGGTCTTTTATTCTTCTTTTCGTGAAAGGCACCCTTGAACGTCGGGTCTTCTTTTTTGCGCTGGTCGTCAATCTCACGCAAATAATTCTGGCGCTCTTCGAAAGGGGTATCAGCTGTTTCTACTTCGGATGGAATCTCTTCTCTTGGGATTTCCATGCGAATGATTTTTTCAATCTTCTTGATATGATATTCTTCGGCAATCGTCAGAAAAGTGATGGCTTCACCCACTTGATTGGCTCTTCCCGTTCGCCCGATTCTGTGTACATAGTCTTCATAAATAAGCGGCACATCAAAATTAATTACATGCGATACCTGCTGAATATCAATTCCCCGAGAGGCTACATCTGTTGCTACTAATACATTTACATCTCCTTCGCGAAAAGCATCCATCGAATTAATGCGGGTATTTTGCCCCTTATTGGCATGAATCACTCGTATTTTGCTGAAAGGCACAATCTTTTGCACCATTGAATTATATACATAGTCAGCAACTTCTTTTGATCTGGTAAAAATCATTGCTTTCTGTACTCCCTCATGCTCAAAAAGATATTTCAGCAAGTTAATTTTTGTCTGGTTATTAGGCACTTCAAACATACGCTGTTTTACCGTTTCGGCTGTGGTTGCCTGTGGTGTTACCTCTACACGTGTAGGAAATTCAAGAAACTCTTCTGATAATTTTTCAACTTTTTCAGGGAATGTAGCCGAAAACAAAAGGTTTTGCCTTTTACGCGGAATCACCTCCAGAATCTTGCGGATTTGTGGCATAAAGCCCATATCCATCATTTTATCGGCCTCATCCAGCACCATGATTTTAAGGTCTTTTACCTTAATTTCTTCACGCAGGTATAAGTCCATAAACCTGCCCGGCGTAGCTACTATAATATCAATCCCTTTCTGAATAGTCTCAATCTGTGTTTTAGGCCCCAAACCACCATAAATGGCTGTATGGCGCAAATCTGTATATTTCGCGAGTTCCGCTACCGCCTTATCAATCTGCATCACTAACTCACGGGTAGGGGCAAAAATAATGCAGCGAGGCATGCTGCCTTGTGCATATTTGATTTTCATGAGTATAGGCAATAAATAAGCGGCTGTTTTACCTGTACCCGTTTGAGCAATACCCAGTACATCATGCCCTTTCAGAATTAACGGAATGGCTTTGTCCTGAATAGGGGTAGGCTCTGTGTATCCGCTATCTGCCACAGCATTTAATAACTGGCGATTCAGCTCAAATTTTTCAAAAGAATTTTCCATGTATTTTAATCAGAACGTACAAGAACTACCTGTATCATTCTTTATTAATTTGGTGCAAAATTAGTCAAATAATAAATCTTAGCCTAATTTGTAATTTCTCCCAACCGTTTTGGCGAAATTGGTGTCATTGTTAATAAAGACTATTCCCCATGCAAAAGAGTTCATTCCTAATCGTATTTATTGTTTCATTATTAGCAAACGCCTGTTGGAAAAAAAATGACCCATACCCTGATGGCAGCATTTCAAATATGGCTGTATCGGCTAAAAAAATCAACGACGAGGTAACTTTAGGCATATCTGCCTATACTTTCAAGAGCCCTGTTGGCCCTGAACCTACTACTTTCGACGAAGCCGAAGTCTGGATTTCAGAAGAAGCACCGGGGTACTCAAATATGAAGCTTGCCTACACAACCAAAGAGAAAACACTGAAGCTGGAAAACCTGAAACCTGATAAGACCTACTACGTAGCTGTAAAAGGTATAAAAAATGGTGTAAAAACAGATTTTTCAAAGGCTATTATGTTTGTTACAAGTTCCTTAAAACCGACCTCAACCCTAGTAGAAACGGCTCGTAATTATTATATGAAAGGTTCAGTCAACAGCCCTTATCTGGCCTATGTGGATGAGACAACGGGAGAACTGATTTTAAAGAACTGGGAAGATAAATCTACGAGAGTCTTGTTCAGGAATATACAAAGCAAATGGTATCAGGCTAAAGGTTTTAATGCCCAGGGGAGCCGGTTATTTTTAGAAACCGGGAAAAATAACAATTCGGAAAGAGCCTTTGAGTATTATGATATAACTGCCCAGAAATTTGTACCGATAGAAATACCAGCCAATGCCCGCGTATGGAACTACTCTTTCTCGCCAGATGGAAGCAAATTAGCTTACACCGATTATAGTAGAAAAGGCTTGTATATTTATGATATTACGAATAAAGTAGACAAGTTGTTTGCAAGCGATGGCCTTTTTTATAGTTTCGACTGGTCGGCTGATGGCAAGTACATTTTAGTATTGAGACCTGGCCAGGGGCTCACCAGACAGGTTGTGAAGTACGATATCTCAACTGCAAACCTGAGTCCAAACTATGTATTTGAATGGTCTAATGAATCAATTGGTTGGGTAACTTTTTCGCCTAAAGAAGATTATGTATTGTTTGGTAGTTATGCAGCCAATAGCACCGATTTATGGATTTGTGAATTGAAAACCAGGAAGCTCTGGCAAATATCAGATATTGGTAATTTTGGTTGGGTATCGGATAAAGAGT
>CBIHRH010000359.1:0-5724 GCA_966212365.1 uncultured Emticicia sp.
AGTGGTTGTTAATCTTTCTGGTCGAGGTGATAAGGATCTGGCTACTTATATGAAGTATTTGTAAGTTGTTTTTTTATGCCACAATGTACACTAAAGTACACTATGTAACACAATTTCAATTAAAAGCTTTTATAGTGTAACATTGTGGTTTACTTGTGTACATTGTGGCAAAATCATACCATAATATTATTCTATCAAACAACAATCCAAAATAAATAATGAAAAACCTTCTATTAATCATCGCTTTATTTTCATTCAGTTACATGGCAAATGCACAAACAAAAGAGCCCGCGAAACTCCTTCGCCACGCTGTTTTACTCAAATTTAAAGATTCTAGCAGTCCTGCAGACGTAAAAAAAGTAGAAGACGCTTTCAGAGCTCTAAAAAGCCAGATCAAAGAAATCGAAGGTTTTGAATGGGGAACAAACAATAGCCCTGAAAACCTGAACCAGGGATTTACTCACCTGTTCTTTGTAACCTTCAAATCAGAAAAAGATCGTGAGGTATATCTTCCTCATCCAGCACATAAAGCCTTTGTTGGCGTTTTAGGGCCGCATTTAGATAAAGTGTTGGTACTTGATTATTGGGCAAGTAAATAATAGCCTCTATCAGGCGAGCGACACTATATCTATGAGATTGCGCTCGCCTGTTTTTTCTTCTTCGCTTATTTTTATCTCTTTTATTTATGAATCGTATTACAGCGCTTTTTCAAACTAAGCTTCATAGCGTATTGAATTTATATTTCACGGCAGGCTATCCTACGCTAAAAGACACTATGCCAATATTGGAAGCATTGCAGGAAGCAGGTGCAGATATTGCTGAAATTGGTATGCCCTATTCTGACCCTGTGGCTGATGGGGAGACCATCCAGCAGTCAAACCAGATTGCCCTTGAAAATGGTATGAGTCTGAAAGTGCTTTTTGAGCAATTAAAAGGCATGCGCTCAAAAGTACAGATACCTGTTATTCTGATGGGGTACATCAATCCGGTTTTACAATTTGGTATCGAAAACTTCTGCCAGAAATGTCAGGAGGTTGGAGTGGATGGATTGATTCTACCAGACCTACCGATGGACGAATATTATGAAGAGTACAAGCCTGTTTTTGATAAATATGGTTTGCTGAATATCTTCCTGATTACGCCGCAGACCACAGAGGCTCGTATACGCCGCATCGACGAGATTTCGGATGGTTTTATTTATATGGTGAGTAGCGCCAGCGTAACGGGCAAAACTTCAGGTATTTCTGACGAAATGGAGGCCTACTTCAACCGGGTAAATGCCATGAATCTGAAAAACCCAAGATTAATTGGTTTTGGTATAAAAGACCATGAAACCTTTACTAAAGCCTCGGAATATGCTGCAGGAGCTATTATTGGTAGCCAGTTTATTCGTGTATTGCAAGCAGCTTCAGACATTAAAACAGATGTAGTGGAATACATCAGATCGGTAAAAGTCGGTTGAGGATAAGGGAATTTAGAATAACGTATCCGTTTTTTTCAAAAAAGTATTAAAAAACCTTTGAAAAACTAAAACTCTTTTGAAAAAGCTTTTGTTTCTCTAAAAAATATTCTAAATTTCCTTAGAATTGTAATACCTATATTTATTAGAAAAGGCTATAGCTATGGAAAAGTTTTACAAACTCTGCATAATAGCTATCTTATTGATTACTAGCCAGTTGGCTTTTGCTCAAAAAGACAGGAAAAAAGATACCAGATACGGATATCACTTTAGAGGGAAAAAACAGAAATTTGCCAAATTCCCGTTTGACCTACATGCTAATCTTATCGTTTTAAAAGCTACTCTTGACGATTCAGATACCCTTCGATTTATACTTGATACGGGGGTAACTTCTACCATTGTAACCGACCCCAAACGAGCCTTGACACTAGACGTAAAATATGTACGTCGGGTAAGAGTAACAGGCGCAGGTGAAGGGGGAGATTTGATGGCAAATGTATCGGTGGGACACACGATTAGGATGGGAGATATAGTAGCAACACAACAAAACATTGTTGTGTTAGATGAAGATGTACTGAAACTATCAGAGTTTTTGGGGGTACCCATACACGGTATTTTCGGGCACGACATTTTTAGCAATTTTGTAGTTACCATTGACTTTGAGCATAAGATGCTCTCGCTTACAGACCCTAATAAGTTTAAGTATAAAAGGTCAATGGGTACTATTTATCCGATTGTATTAACCCAATCAAAACCTTATACTGATGCCATTGCAATGGTAAGTAATGATAATAAGGAGATTCCGATGCGATTGGTGATTGATACAGGCGCAGGACACGCACTTCTGCTAAGTACCAAAGAAAATGACCCTATCCAATTGCCGGGCAAGGTAATGAGAGCCAACTTAGGCAGGGGTTTGAATGGCGAAATCAATGGTCATATTGGTAGAGTAGATAAAATACGCCTTGGTACGCTCGAAATGAGAGATATTCTGGCTTCATTTCCCGATAGCCTTTCTTTCAGTATGAAATTCCCGCCGAGTACCCAGGGCAGACAAGGAAGTATCGGTTGCGAATTATTGAGACGTTTTACTGTAACCCTTAATTACAAAGATGGTTACATGATTCTGAAACCTATCAAGAATCGTCTCAAAGAAACTTTTGAACATGATATGAGTGGCATGGACGTTCGTGCGAGAGGCGACAATTTTAATCAATACTTTATCAATAAAGTGATTGAAAACTCTCCGGCATACGATGCAGGCTTGAAAGAGGGTGATGAGATTATTTTCGTGAATAACCAGAATGTAAAAGACATGGCTATAAGCGAGATTTACAAAATTCTGTCAAGAAAAGAGGGTAAAGATGTAGAGTTATTTATCAGACGCAAAGGGGAATTGAAATTTGCCAGCTTTAAGCTGAGGAGAATGATTTAAACGTATTAAACAAGAATTAAACAAAACGGGATAATTGCGATGCAATTATCCCGTTTTGTTTATCACCCTTTAGCTTATATCTTTATCAGTACACCCCTTGCTCGTTTTATTTTTATTAATTTCGTGCCGGATTATATCATAGCATACCATGACTATTCTTATATTAAATGCCCTTGTAGTAAACCAAGGGAAGATTGAACCACGCGATGTATTCATCAAAGATGGCTTTATTGACCAGATTGGTTCAGATTTATCAAGTCTGAAAGCCAATCGTATCATTGATGCGACTGGCAAATACCTGCTTCCGGGTGTCATTGATGACCAGGTACATTTCCGTGAGCCGGGGCTTACTCATAAGGCAACTATCTATACAGAAGCAAAGGCGGCAGTAGCTGGAGGAACAACCAGTTTTATGGAAATGCCCAATACCGTTCCGAATGCGCTTACGCAGGAATTATTAGCAGATAAATATCAGATAGGCGCTGAGACTTCATTAGCCAATTACTCCTTCTACATGGGTACATCGAATGATAATTATGAGGAAGTGATGCGTACGGATATTCAGAATGTGTGCGGATTAAAGATATTTATGGGTAGTTCAACAGGTAATATGTTGGTGGATGATGAACACGTATTATCGAAAGTATTTGCCAATTTCCCTGCTTTGATAGCTACGCATTGTGAAGATGAGGCAACTGTAAAAGCCAGGCTGGAAAAATACAAAATCCTATATGGTGATAATCCACCTTATGATATACATGCCATTATCAGAAATGAAGAAGCTTGCTATATTTCTTCTTCGATGGCGATTGAATTAGCCAAAAAGCATAAAACACGCCTGCATATTCTGCATATTTCAAGTAGTGAAGAGATTCCTTTATTTGCCAAAGGGCCAATTGCTGATAAACACATTACCTCAGAAGTTTGTGTACATCATCTATGGTTTGACGCGGATGATTATAAGCGATTAGGTAACCAGATTAAATGTAATCCTGCTATTAAGCATGATCATAGAGAAAAACTTTTGCAAGCCTTATTGGATGACCATTTTGATGTAATTGCTACTGACCATGCCCCGCATACCTGGGAAGAAAAGCAACAACCTTATTGGCAAGCACCATCTGGTTTACCTTTAGTTCAACACTCTTTAAATGTGATGCTTGAGTTTTATAAACAAGGCAGGATTTCGCTCGAAAAGATTGTACAAAAAACATCTCATGCCGTAGCTGATTGCTTTCAGATTGAGCGTCGTGGTTATATCAGAGAGGGCTATTGGGCAGATTTAACTTTGGTTGATTTGAATCAGACTACGTTGGTTGATAAAAGCAGTTTGTATAGTAAATGTGCATGGTCGCCATTTGAAGGTACTGAGTTCCAATCAAAAGTGACGCATACCATTGTTTCAGGAAATATTGTATTTGCGAATGGTAAGTTTGATGAGAGCAAAAAAGGTCAACGTCTGAGATTTACTCGTTAAGGCATTAACTCATCATTAACAGTTTTATGAATTGGGATTTGTAACAATTATCGGACGTATAGCGTTATGCTTCCGAAACACAACGTTTATTTCTCAACATAAAATTTACCAACAATGAAAAGATTATTTTTTGCCTTACTTTTACTAGGCTACACATTTACTATTCACGCGCAAGACAATATGGCAAAAGACCCCATCAAGAAAATTGAGGTAACTGGTTCGGCAGAAATGGAAATCGTACCGGACGAAATTTACTTTTCGATTTCGCTCAAAGAGTATTTTAAAGACGAGAAAAATCAGAAAGATAAGGTTACTATTGATGTATTGGAAAAGCAATTGATTGCTGCCGTGATAAAAGCTGGATTCCCGAGAGACAACCTGACTATTAAAGCCATCACAGGTTATCGAAACTGGACAGGCAAGAAAAAGCCTTTGTATTTTCTGGAAAGCAAGCGTTATATTCTGAAAATGAATAACCTTTATAAATCTGATGTCATTCTAGATGAAGTAGACGATAAAGGCATTGAATACGTGAATATCGACCACGTAGACCATTCACAAATCAAAGATTATAGAAAAGAAATCAAGATAAATGCTTTGAAGGCAGCCAAAGAAAAGGCAACCTATTTGTTGGAATCAATCAACGAAAAAGTGGGTGATATATTAATGATAGAAGAATTAGACGACCAGTTCTATGCGCCTCAACCCATGATGATGTCGAATGTGCGCATGATGAAAGCCAGCGGCGATGCTGCCCCAATGGAAGAAAGTAGTCTGGAATATCAGAAAATAAAGCTAAGCTATAAAATGAAGGCGGCTTTTAAGATAAAGTAATATATGATAAGTCCTCTGTTATTGCAGAGGACTTATTTTTTTCTACCCCTTAAACAAATCTCCCTGAAAATAGATAAAATCTCTTTGAGTGGCCATGCAGGCCTGATTAATTTTATATTCCATTGAATAAATTTGTGTGCAGAAATAATTAAAATTTTCATAACTAAAAAAGCCTTTAGCACAAAAAAGTAGAGGCTCATCAAGTAGATAATTATCAAAAGGCTTATCAATTTCAATATTCTGTGTTTTTATTTGAATGCGCCTATCTTTTACCACTTCCAATTCCTTTTTAACACTATTATATAACTCATCTATATTACTTTCCAACAGTTTGATCTGGTATAATTCTAACGGAAAATTTTCTTTAATATAACTTTTCATTCTTTCGATTCTGTTTCTAATTCCCTCTATTATTTCTACTTTATCTTTTAATTCTATAAATAGATTTAGTTTCGCTTTAAATTCTTCACCAACACCTTTTTCTTTAGCTCTTTTATATGCGATTTGCAGGGCATGCAT
>CBIHRH010000360.1:0-5714 GCA_966212365.1 uncultured Emticicia sp.
TTTCTGATCATCTTGGTCCAGGTATTATTTTTAGCAGTTCCCACCGATAGTTGCCTATATACAATAAAGCCCAGTACCGATGGTACAACTGTCATAATTACAGCTGTTGCCAGCATTGCCATATTGCTTGTATAATAGAAACCAACAGATAAACCTACAATTACCAGGACATAAATAATACCCCAGAATCTTAAAGAAAAACGATTCAAAAGTGTTTTTTCCACCTTGGGCAAAGAGTAAGCATCCATAAAAGGGCTGGTCACATCACAGATAATTAATGTTCCGAACTTACCATTTTTTCGGCTATCTGCCAGCATAGAACTTTGTATAGCCTGATTATCCGCAATTCCGCCATCCATTAATCCAAAAGAGAATTTTTTATCATGATCAGGCAAAATTTCTTCATCTTTTTTTTCCATTTCCTGTGTAATCCCGGTTTCCAGCCCTATTCCTCTTTTCTCTTGCAGATCTATATCATTCTTTTCATTTGAAGCAATTTCATCGGCAATTCTCTTATACGCCTCCTGAAATTTCATTATTTCTAATAATTCTGCCTTGGTCAAAGATTTTTTACCTGACTTTCCATAAGTAAAATCTTCGGGATACATGATGGGCTCAAAACCCAGCGGAAAACAGGATGAAGCCGCAGTAATATCTCCCAGGCGTATCTTCTTTAATGTATCAAATGGATTTTTTTCCTTTAAAGATAAAGCATAGTTACCTATGATTCCGGTTCTTTGCTGATTGTCTACATTCTGAAATCGAAAGGGTAAGCCATTTTTGAACTCTGTAGAATTGGCACAAACCTGTTTTACATGTTTTACAACCGATGGTTCGAAAAAATTATTCCACGTCCCCCCTTCAAACAGATCTTCGTGATACACTTTAGCAAAAGCATTTATCAGATTACGGCCTTTTTCGGGCGTATCTTCCCATGCGCTATCATCTTCTAATATATCAAACGCAGTTTTCAAGGCCTTTTCACCATTCATAAATTCTTTCATATGCTTATAGTAATCCTCAAATGGCTTATTCTGATAAAGCCATTGTGCATACGTTAAACTTGCTAAAGTCCCTCCTGAAGCTGATGCCATAAAAGACACCTCTGTTAACAAACCACATTTATTTAAATAACTAAGACAACCCAAACTAAAGGCGGCGGCACGAAAGCCCCCCCCCGAAAACGACATGGCAACGTGTTTAAGCGGCTGATGAGTATCCATAAAGGTTTTTGAAAGTGAATAAATAGTATGAGGTGGGCTCTTATTAAGCAAAATATAGAATACCTGCTTACCTTTTATATAGAGAAATATTATTACCTAAATATACAAAAAATACCGATATAATCAAACTCTCCTGTTAATTATTTCTCTTTACATTTTAAAATTTTGTATGATTTTTATGTATTTTTATTTAAGAATTTCAGATTGCCATTAAAAATCCTTTACCTTATGAAAACGCTTATTAATCTTTTACGCTGCATTGCTTTTGTATCAGCTAATGCTGTTTTTGCCCAAAAAGCAGACTCTGTAAAAGCACCACAAGATTCGACAAAAGGAAGTAAAGACTCTCTTAAAGTTCCCGCCAGAAAGCCTGATTATTTTTCGAAATATAAGAAAGAAGCTCCTTCCGGTAACAAACCTCAGGTAAATGATACCTGGAATACTAAGAAAGAAGATAAAAAAGTGGAATCAAACTACAAGTACGAAAATGGAAGAGTAGTTGGCGGTGAAACCAGGTTGAAATTGGGTAAGAAAAAACAATAGTAAGGCAAGTAATGTTTTTTTCATTAGTGCGATTAAAATAATGATCTTACTCAATATACGTAGGTAAGGTTAGAATATTACGCTTTAGGATTATCATGATTTTTAGTATGTTTAGGTAAGAACTCCGAATGTATTTAATATGACTATCAATATTGACAAACGCTTTTTTAGCATCAGATTGAAATATGATATTCTTGTTGACGGTAAACAGGAGTTTATTGCTAAAGCTGATATTCTTCATTTGCCTTATAAACCACAGTTGAGCCTGTATGATATATCAAAAAATAAAATTCTCTATATTAAATTAGCGTCTCCCTTTTATATGGAGTATGACTTAATATTTAACAATGGAGAAAGAATTGAATTAAGACTGGAAGAAAATACACGTGAAATTTATTCTTTTTACCACCAGGGGTATAAGCATATAATTCATTTTAATAACGACGGCTCTGCTTCTATTTTTAAAGACCATGAGAAAGTAGTCGATTTTGTTAAGGAACAAAAATTCGAAAATTATACTGCCAAATGTCATAATGATTCGTACAAAATACTGGCAATTACTATTGTATTAGCCTATGACTTTAGTCTTCAAAGAAGTCCTTCTTTTTATAGCTGATATATAGCAGAGGGTGTATCAAAAGTATTTTACACCAAATATTCTTTGGCAAGGCTTCGACCCGCACGGCGTTCGCCCCAACAGTGGGAAGCGGACGCCGTGCGGAAGGGTTGGGATGGGGTTTTTACAAAATAATATTTTGTGCGAAAAACTTTTGAGACATCCCATATCAATTCTTCACTTCTTCACCAACTTAATCACATATCCCCCACCGGGAGCCAGATGAATTTTTAGCGAATCTTTTCTGCTAAGTGTAGCAGTTGAAATATGATAATCTGCAGGATATTTATCAGCATTTACACCATCTTTGCAGATAGTAGCGGTATAGTTACCTGCTTCCAGAAAATCAAGAGGTATGGTCAAATCACGTGCATTAGCATCTGTCATAGCAGCCACATACCAGTTTTTATCCTTTTTTCGGGCAGTTATGATATAATCACTCACTTTAGCATCCAATACTTTCGTATCATCCCAAACGGTCGGGATACTGCCTAAAAACTCCATAAACTTCGGTTCCATGTACCCTTGTGAGGGATTCCCGGCAAAAAACTGAATCGGACTTTCATAAATCACAAACATGGCCAGTTGCTGGGTGCGGGTAGTCATCGACATCACATTTTCGGAATGTGGCTTAAAGCCTTGTATGGTTGCATTATTCAACATGCCCGGTTCATAATCAAGTGGGCCTGCCAGCATTCTGATAAAGGGCAATCTTAAATTATGCTCGGGTGTCACCTTATTGCTCCAGATATTGTACTCAGACCCTAAGACCGCCTCCCTTGCGATTGCATGTGGGAAAGTACGGTTGAAACCTGCAGGTTTAAAAGCCCCATGAAACATTAACATCAGTTTATGACGAGCACAGGCTTCTGCTATTTTGTAGAATAGCTGCACAGTCTTTTGGTCGTCTCTATTGAAAAAATCGGTCATGATAAAATCAATCCCCCATTTATTAAATTGGTCTAAAGCAGGCTCTAATTGTTTTTCCAGAGTTAATCCCAATGTCCACATACTAACGCCTATGCCTTTGCTTTTGGCATAGCTGGTTATCTTCTGCATATCAATTCCGGGTGTTATTTTGAATAGGTCGTTATTATCACTCCATCCAGCATCCATCATGATACGTTCGAAGCCAAATCTTTTGGCAAAGTCAATATAATACAAGTATGTCTCAGTATTAATACCGCTTTTGAAAGGCACATTGAAGATATTCGAAGTAATAATCCATTCGTCGGTTGCCTTACCAGGCTTTACCCATGATACATCGGCCACTCTTGATGGTGACGCTAATCTATAAACGAGATCATTTGCAGGCAGGTCTTTGTCTTGTGGGGCAATCATCAGTACCCGCCACGGAAAAGCTCTGCTACCTTTGGTTTTAGAAATAAAATCAGCCCGTTTGGTAACATATCGCAAAGAGTATAATTCTTTTGATTCGGTCTCTTCTGCAGGATATGGCGCAAAGTTTCCACGCAAGGCATTGCTCATCGTACCTACCAGGAACATACCGGGATAATCTTCCAGATCCGATTCTGTTATAGCTACTTTAGGCACTTTTTCTGAAGCTACTAAAACGGGTGTGAAGAATAAATCATTGGCTGAAATACTATCTATTGCCTGAACCGTGTAGAGTTCCTCAAAACTCGTATGATATTTATCCATTTTCGAATCAGGCACTACTTTCGGAAAATAAACTGGATGATTCGTCGGGAAATGAAATTCTGCAACTTCATCTCGTACCTGAATAGCTTCTTTAAAACTCGTTACGATTCTATAGGCTACGCCATCATTATATACCTTGAAAATCACGCCAAATGAATTAGGCAAAGTAATAGTCAGCTCATTGTATTCATCAGGAATCCTCTTTCTTTTTTCGGGAACAGGTGAAATAATGACACTTTTATTATTGCGCTGAGAAAAGGCTGGGCTAGCCAATCCGTCTGATAATTTCCTGCCATCAGAAAGAATCATATCAATTTCCGAAGGTGAAACCAACGCCTGGCTTTTATAATAAACGCTATACGTCAGTCGGTTTGATACATCAACTAATAGCCGGACAGAATGGTCAGGTGAAGTAATCTCCCTAACCGCATCTGCCTTAGCCAAATAAGGGTTTATTAGAAGTATTAGGATGAATAGATACTGTTTCATAAGGGTCTCTTTATTTTTCGAATATATAGGTCTGAGTAATCTGTTTCGAAAATAAACAAATCAACTATTAAATACTAATAACCAGGATTTTGTGCAGATACTCGCCCATAGCCCAACTTGATATTCCCATCGATTTCTGATTGTGGTATCGATAGCAAACCATGTTTACGGGCTTGGAAATACGAGATTAAACTGTAAGCGTTTTAAATCTTGATGTTTTACCTCACGTTATTGACCAGATAAGATTCTATGGAAAAAGGATTGTTTATGTTTTTACTTTTAAACCAAGGAATCAGAAAAGGAATCTATATCTGTAAAATTTCTAAAAATTTTCTGAATATTTTTCAGCACGTTTATTGCATAATGATAGAGCATAAAATTATGCGCAAACTATTTATAATAAGGAAAGAATTTCTCATTTTTGAACTGACTAAAAAGTAAACACTACCTGAACACAAATGCAAGAATTTATTACCATCAAAACCTTTCACTACGAAGCTGATTATTTCAATTTCCTGGAGATACTCGAAAGCCGTGAGATTCCGTATCAAACCGAAACTTTCAATTCTACGCTAGACCCTGCTTCTTTAAGACCATTGGAAAAAGAGTTCAATGTAAAAGTCCGACAAATGGATTTTTCACAGGTTAATAGTTTACTCGACAACATTGCAGCTGAAGCAGTAAAAAATGCAGATAGAGACCATTATTTATTTTCATTCTCAGATATTGAACTGTATGAAATCATCGCCAAACCCGATGAGTGGTCAGCTTTTGATTATCATCTCGCAAAAAAGATTATCAAAGAAAGAGGAAAAACGATTGATGATGATTTTCTGAGATCACTGAAAAAAGCGAGAATCGAAGACCTGACCAAACACGAAGAGACCGAACCCGCCTGGATAATTTTTGGTTATATTTTTGCGGCCCTGGGGGGAGTTGTGGGCATTGCCATAGGTTTGTATATAAAGACCCAACAAAAAACATTACCTAACGGAGAAAGAATACATATGTTTAAAGAAAAAGACCGAAAACATGGCGCCCGTATATTTTATATTGGAATCGTGATGTTTGTAGCGCTGGTTTTGATAAGAATATTGACAGGTTTAGATTTTGCATTTTGATACTCTGAAATCTGAATAGCTTATTTTCAAGTATCATTTCTAGAAAATAAACTATTCATA
>CBIHRH010000361.1:0-5710 GCA_966212365.1 uncultured Emticicia sp.
CAATTTTAGAGACGATATGCATTTTTTTTAGAAAAGTAATTTCCAAGGAAAGCCTATATAAAAAGAAGTCGTCACAAAGAGAAATAGGCCAAATATTGTGGGTTAGTACTCGACCCTCCACTCTAAGTCTCTCTCTGCAACAATGGGGAGAGAGACTTTTAAGTCCTTCTCCATTGTTGGGGAAGGTTTGGGATGGGGTCTTTGCGACACATTATTTTGTTTAAAATACTTTTGATGCAGCTACTTTAGTTTGCCTGAAAAAATCTCCGCTATAGGTAGCCCCTTTTCTTATCTACTTCTCCATAACAATATAAGCAGGATATGATTCACGATTAGGCAAATCAAAAACTTCATCGAAAGGCTGTATACCTCCACTATTATTGTATGACGCCACACGTTTTACACCAGTGGCTGTACTACCACCAGTACCATTGATAACATTCTGAATTTGACCCGGACCGGCAAAACGAGTGATACACATTTTTTCAAGTTTCACGTTCGGGCTATTAGGTATTTCGAAACCATTACTCTTATTCACTTTGCCATCAGTCCCTGTGAAAACGGCATAAGAGCCCATACCGATACCCTGATGGTCTTTTACAGTATTAGCCACTTTGTATGCTGCATAACCATCGACTTTACCTCCCTGACTGCTCCAGCTTGCCTGATTTGGCGCATCGTATGGTGGTTCGTTCTGTAAGAAATAGGTTCTGCCACGTTCTCCCAACCATAGTACTTCATATTCCTGATAGTGTTCGGCAAACAGTCCATAAAGTATAATATCATCACCTGTAACAATAAGTCCGTTTTTACATCTGTCTCTTACCCAGCGTAAATTCCCGCCACGTTGCGAGCCATGGTCGGCACGCCACAACCAGAAATGGTCGCCCACCACATGGTTGCTGTTTATCTGCATAGAAGTATGTATCTGAATATTTTTTGCCTGAACTCCACCAACTCTGCAAGTAATATCGGTAAGTAGGATAGGATTTGCAGAATGATCTGCATTGGAGTCTTCATTACCAACTCTAATCTGATACGTTGTACTATTGAATGAATCCATCAAAAGCCCGGCAATGATAATTCCATCTTTGTCGTCAACATAAATACATCCCCAGGTATTTTTCTCGGTAGGCTCAAGCGTAACCGAAGCTATACCCGCACCTAGCAATATTGCATCTTTTCTATTCACCTGAATAGGCGCATTCAATGCATAATGTCCCGGTGTGAAGAATATATTTTTTCCGGCTTTTAAAGCACTATTGATTTCTAACTCGGTATCGCCTTCTTTGGCAACATACCATTCAGTAAGCAAATCCTGAATTTTGCCTTTACCCATATCCGTTTCTGACCAGGAAGTTCCAACCCTATCCTTTTGCCATGCAGGAACAAATACTTTGTATTCGCCATCTTTATCTATAAAAAGAAAAGGTTTTTCTCTGATAACAGGTGTAGTAGCAATGGGAGAGTTGGCCTCATTCGCTTCCGGAGCATTGACACAACCTTGCCAGACCATATTATACGAACCGCCCATCGCTCCCGACCCTGAGGGGAAAACAGTATTTCTGGTGTACCATTGCTGTTGTCCTCCCCAGTTGGGTCTGTTTACCGTATAACGGCTGTCGGCAATAAAACCGCCACTACCCCAGAAGTTGTTGCTTCCAACATCTGAAATATATTTCGATGTGCTTTCAATCTGCATTCTTCTTGCACTGGTCGATTGCGAAACTGTCCAGGCAAAATCCCGCATCACTGTCACATTTTCCATCGAACGCCAGAAGGTACACGTAGCATTTGCTCCACCTGAAAGGTGAGGTCTAGTAAATACAGAGCCCAATTTAACATCTGTAGGTGATTTGCCCAAACCGCCAATATGAGAGTAGAATCCTAATTGTATAGAGTTAGCATCTGCCGATGATGCAGAACCAGACCCACCCGAATCATAAGTTTGCCCATCAACATTAGCTTTGAAATAATAAGCCTGACGTTTGGCTGTCCACTCCCCATTTGCTCCTGCCAGACCGCAAGTAGCAAAATGCGAATTAATTTCGTTTCTGGCGGTTTCTGCTTTTTCATGTTTTCTATCGTAGAAATAAACATTATCACCAAAAATCTGATTCTCCAACGAAAGTAGTATAGTTATAGAGTCACGAGTAATTTTATAGTAGTTTTCGTACTTATTCACATTAGGTTTCTTATCTGTAAATGTCAATTTAGAAGTTGAACCCACCGGCACAAAATCTGATGCCAGACGACTGCCCCCTCTTGTGATTACATAATTTCCCGAAGAGCCGAATGCCGGCCATGATAAAGTTATGCTATGTTTCTTCTTATTGTAAACAATCTTGCCTTTTATCTTATTCTCCTCTTTTTTTTCATCAGCCAAAGAAGAGGTGACAAAACCGCATAGAATCAATATAAATGAAAATAATATTACCACAGAGACTACTTTTGTACGCATAAGCTTGTTCTTTTTTAATGATTTCAATTGTGTAATAGTGTTAAGGTGAGTTTGATATAAATACCTGAGAAAACAGGATTATTTCAGACACTAAGATAGGTTAAATTTTCTGTTTTATCGGTGATTGTACAAAGGTGCTTGCAGTTAAATTCCAAATCTGCATTCATTCAATAATTCCTGTTGAAACTTTTAAAGATTAATAATAAATTTGTTGGAAATGAATCGACTACCAATCACCCAAACAAAATGCAACCAAACAATTACACTTGGTTCGACCTGAATTTCCCTTGGATAGGTATAATAATAGCTATTATCATGTTAATTCTGCTTTTCGGAACTAACCTCCTTCGTACAAACCAGACAATTTCAAGATGGAAAGACATAACCTGGCTTTCTTGGCTGGGCGTAACGGCTTATCTGATTCACAATGGCGAGGAATACGGGATAGATCTATATGGACATACCCATGCCTTTCCTGAACAATTCTGTGCAACTATTACAAAGGCTTTGGGCATTGCAGAATGCAATGTCCCTCCGGCATTTTATCTTGGTGTTAATATTACTTTATTCTGGGTTATCGCTCCTTTAGGAGCAATATTGAGCAGCCGTCACCCTTTGGCCGGACTTGCCATTTATAGTGTTATTTCTATCAATGGTTTAGTCCATGTTTTACCTATGCTAGGAGGTGATGGTTATGGGCCAGGGGCATTAACTGCAATAATTATTTTCTTGCCCTTATCTTTATGGGTTGGATATTCCTGTTTTGGGAGGGGTAAACTTCCATATAAATCAATGGTGTTTTTGATTGTTCTGGGTATTATTCTTCATGCTTTTCTCATGGGGTCAATGGTGGCATTTTTAAAAGGAAAGATAAATAGTTTGGTGTTAGTATTAAGTCAGATCATTAATGCATTCTTGCTCTTAGCTATCGCGTTGCTTGCTGATAAAAGGTGGGGTAGTAGAAAAAACTAATTGTGTAATTCAGCTTTTGCATTTTTTGCAACAACTGGCACAAATAAAAATTATGAAAATTCAATACTGCTCAGACCTACATCTGGAAATGAGTACCAACAAAGAATATTTATTGCAGAATCCTATTGAACCAGTAGGTAATGTGCTGCTGTTGGCAGGTGATATTACCAATGCAAAATATTATGACGACCCTCGCCCTGTTGAAAGGCAATTTTTTAAGACTTTATCAAAGCAGTTTGAAAAGGTGTTTATTATTGCAGGAAATCATGAATTTTATCGCAGTTGGGATATAAGTGTTCTGGAAAAACCACTACTGAAAGAAATTGAAAGCAACGTCTTTTTACTCAACAATCAAATAATTGTTTATAAAGATGTATCGTTTTTCTTTACAACTCTCTGGTCAGAAATCAATAAGTTAGATGAAGCATATATTAGAAGAACTATGCCCGACTTTAACCTGATTTTATATCACAAAAAATAGGAATGAATTCCGGAATGTTTCTAAGGATGGCTATTGAAAAAAGTAGAGGCCAATTAGTCTTTTTAATCCAGCGTATAAAATCAGGTTACTTTTTTAATCTCTATTGAGGAAGCAAGTTAAAGAAGCTTTATGAAAACTGCAAAAAAATGGGAGAAGTACTGAAAGGATTTTGCAAGATAAACAGGGAAATCAGATTAAATGCGTAGTAAACCAGTAAAACTATAATGCCGAAGAAGAATCTCCGGCACTAAGCATATCGTTATACTAAAAATTTCATTAAGAATCCTTATGATTCAGACTTATCATCCAGTTAATCCCGAATTTGTCAGTAAGCATACCAAAACCAGGGCTCCAGAATGTCGGCATCAGAGGCATAGTTGCATGGCCACGTTCTGAAAGTCCATTGTACAATTGTTGCGCTCTCTCCATGGTGTCAGTGTTAATAGAAATACTAAAATTAGTACCAAAAACAGTTTTTCCTGCCCATTCTCCAACAGCATCAGAACCCATCAAAGCGGTCTCTGCACTGATTGGTAATGACATATGCATTATTTTGTTACCATCTGATTCAGGTACTTCCATTCCTTTTTCTTCCTGTGGAGGCATATCCTTAAATCGGTTCACTCCGGAAAATTCGCCTCCGAAAACAGATTTATAATGATTAAAGGCCTCTTCGCAATTGCCTTCAAAGGTGAGATAAACATTTACAGTAGTCATTGCTTTGTAGTTTTAAGTTTAAAAAATAGTACTCTGTCGCAATAGGTAGGTTAAATATATTTATTTTCTAATATAATTTGTTGATAATCAAAGATAATTTAAAATTTGTCATATATACGTTATCCTATCTTTATGTTTGTGTTATTTTGTTATACTATCTAAAATATCTCCTGGTGATGATTGAAAGATAGCATGTAGGAGATAAACTTTTAAAACTAAATCATTATACTCTTTTTGAATTTCAGGGCTTTATGATTAGCTTAAGGCCAGAATTAATACTACCCATGTTAGCAGAATTATATTATCCTTCATCACTCGAACCAAAAGATTTAGATGCGCATCTGGAAGATGGTTGGTTCAGAATGGGACAGGCTATATTCACCACCAATTTCCTGAAATTTAAAGAGATACTCTATAGTGCTATCTGGCTCCGAGTGGATTTAAACACTTTTGAGTCTTCTAAAACACAGCAAAAACTTCAGAAGTTTAATTCAAAATTTACAGTAAATATCAGGGAAGCTTATATTGATAATGCCAAAGAAAGGCTATTTGAGAAATATCAGGAGCATGTTTCATTTGATACAGCTCCAAATTTGCAGCAATTATTATTCGGGCATGGCTCTAATGATATTTATGAAACCCTGGAGATTTGTATTTATGATGGAGCGAAACTGATAGCCTGCGGCTTTTTTGATTTAGGCGAGAATACCTCGGCCGGAATTTCCTGTTTCTACGACCCTGAATACAAAAAGCACAGTTTGGGTAAGTACCTGATGTATCTGAAAATGGATTTTTCGAAGGAAAGAGGGCTTGATTTTTTCTACTTAGGTTATTTTGCCCCCGGCTATCCTTTGTTTGATTATAAATTGGATTTAGCTAAAAAATCATTAGAATACCTTGATTTAGCCACTGATGTATGGCTACCGATCGAGCGGTTTAGTTACGATGCCATTCCGCTTGATTTAATGATTACTAAATTATTCCATTTGCAGAATGCACTGAAAAAAGAGGGGGTAAATAGCGTTTTTCAATGGTACGAATTCTTTGATGCAGATTTAATCAATAGTCTGAATGGACTG
>CBIHRH010000362.1:0-5705 GCA_966212365.1 uncultured Emticicia sp.
AAACTGACTTTAATATCAAAGATAGGGGAAGGGTAGACTATGCCGATACAATGGTGTATCAGACACTTTATAAACAACAATTAGGTGGCTTTTTGTGGAGTTTTCCTGAACAATCGTTTTTTATTCAGGCAGAGCGCAAGCATGCTAATAAACTGACTAATTTCTTTAATGGCTTGAAAAATCCGACCCTTGGCGGTACACCATATAGTATTACACCATTGAAAATGACCGAGATGTATGGCAAGCTATTCAGTCAGAACAAAGATTATCAGTTATACCTGACTGAGCGAAACGCGCAACAATCTGATTGGAAAGTAGATAGCACAACCTGGAAGACTGGTTTCAATGATTTTTTACGGGATAATATCGTTAAAGGTATGGAACTGGTAATGGTGAATGGTACAGCGGCAGCCTTATTTGGTGGTAGCAATGTGTACAACGGTTATTTCTTCTATGGAAAGACAGGAACGATTAAGGAGGGAGAACAGAATGACTCAAAACGACTGGCCTTAGTGATTTCTAAAAATAACCTGATGGAAGCGCCTTTGAAGCAGAATAAATTCTACACCGTTTATTTTACAGCCAATGAAGCCAATAACCAGGAGTGGGCGACATATCGAATCATCATCGACCAGATTTTAGCGTCAGAGTCGTTTAAAAATTATATGAAATAATGAAAAATACTTCAAAAATCTATATTTTTCTCGGGCTTATCGCTTTGGTAGCAGGCATTATGTTATGGGTTTCTTTTAGTAAACCAAAAGCCTTTGAATTAGATAAAGTAGATGTTACAGAAGAATTATCTGATAGAAATATTGTCAGTATCCAGGTCGATAGCCTGACTAACATTATCCGGCAAGTCTATGGCAATGATGCCACAATCTCATCAAAGGACACGGAAGATTATGTAGTTAAAATACAGAACCAGGGTAACGAAATCAGTAATTTCTATAATGACAACCCTCGCTTACTTGAAACGCAAGATGAGCGCTTTTCAATTAAGCGCTCTGGTAGTAGGATAGAAGCTACTTTTAAAATCGAAAGCATCAATCAACAGAAATACGCTTTTGTGCCCACCGACGTTGTTTATAAACTATCAGAATTAGCATATAATAAATAAGTATATTTTATGACTAAGATTGAACATAAGCATTTTATTGAGTATCTGAATTTTTTGGGTAAGCGATACGATAAACTGATACTTCCACAGGAAAAACTGGATAAGTTAAGATTGCTGAGCGATTCGCAGATTAACCAGTATCTGCAACTGCTGTATCAAAAATTTGAACTAAACGGTGCTTATGAAGAAACGAACTTTCTGAATTCTATTAATCCAATCAGGGAAAACCCTGAAATAATTGAGGTTGAAGCCGAAGAACTCCCTGTTATTTTACCGGAGGTAAAAGAGCAGGAAACACCTGTACAATTACCAATTACTATTCCGGTCGAGGCAAGCCCTGAACCGAAACCCGAGCCGGAAGGAATTGAGCAGACACCAACTGTAAGAGAGACTGCTTTACCAATAAAGACATTTACTCCAACAGTACCAGAAAGGCCAGCAGTAAATCCAACAGCTGTTAAGCCTGCGGTTAATCCTTCGCCTGCAAATATTCCACCCAAACCACCGGTTAACCGGGAGTCTACTGCAATAAAACCGCGTTATAAGTATAATTACTGGCGGATTGGGATGGTTGTCTTTTTTATACTTGCATCAATTTATACCGTCTATAAATTTATCGCTTATCAGAAACTGGGTTTTGTTTATGTATTGACTGACGAATTATTAGTAAGAACCTCATCAGATAAAAATGGTAAAGTGCTGGGGAGCATGAATCTGTTCGGTAAGGCGAAGGGTAGAGACAATAAAGAAACATTGACTTTTGCTGAACTGAAACTCTACTCAAACGAAAAACAGGGAGCATTCTATAAGGTTATCATGAGTGATTTCCCGTTTGTAAGCTATCTGTTTAATCTGGATAATATGGGCTATGTATATGCCAAATATGTAACCACCGATAAAAAAGAGCAGGAAACCTATCAGAAGATTTTCAAACCTATCAAGGAAGATTATTACGAGCTGAAAAGTCTGGAATTTGCCTATCGGGCCATTATCGTTAATGCTATTACTACCCAACCTGCACTGATGCAACTGGTTTTAAGTAAACCTTGCGATAAACCTTCTATGAATACCCGTAATGCCCCTTTGCGCATTGGCCAAGACCAGAATAAAGATAAAACAGAGTTCTTTGTGCTTGTTCAGCTATCAGATGGTAACTACTACAGTATTGAAGGCGATGGCTTCTATAATGCCTTACCTGCCAAACCCATTTATCTGGGTGAAGATCTGATGTCGGCAGAGGGGAAATTCCAACTCAAAGGTGACTACTTCATATGGGAAAGCTGTGACAAAACCATTGCTGCCAGAAGTAACAGGAACGAGTTTGATTATTTTGAGATAGAATAGGGGAATGAGAATCTCCCCAGGCTTAATTATATTTTGGTGACTTTTATGGAATAGGTACAAAGCGGAGGATCAACTTTTTTACCTGAATTATTCTGTATCGTAATTGTTACAACATTCGTTGCAGAAACTTCGCCGTTTATTGAAACGCTGCCAATATTAGCATTGGTAGAAACATCAACACTATCACCAGGTCGGGCAGAATTAACATTTATCGTAAAAGTGGCTTTAGAATTCCCCTCTATCGGTGGCAAGTCGTTGGTTGCGGTTTCAACCAATTCGAGCCCTTTTACATATTCAGCGCCTATATATTTGCCTCTGTTAGAAAGGAATGTATTATTTTTAAAATAATTTGACCCCTTACCATAAACCATCATGCCATATTCTTTGTTGGCATCTACATAATTATCCTGCACTGTACCCGATTGTCCGGCATTCCGGATGATGATACCGGCTGCATTAGTAGAGCCCCGGTTTAATTTTTTAATCGTATTTTTTGTTACAACGTAGTCTTCGTTCCGATTTTGAATATTAATGCCAGATGCTGTACTATTTGTAATAGTATTGGCATTTATCTGCAGCTTTTTTGTAGAATAAAACATGATAGCTCCTTCAGAATTATTATCAATACCATAGCCATCTACCTCATTATTATTGACTACGATATTTTTGGCATAAGCATTATTAGACCCTCCACTTCCAATTCCCCGACCGGGAGTCTGAACCGTTCCTTTTCTGATAATATTATTAGCAATAGTGATATTCTCGGGCACCATCAATGAAGTAGCATTACATCTGCTGGCATTGATGCCATAGGCACAATTCAAGATGGTATTACCAATGATTTGAATATCTTGCCCTGCGTGCGTGTCTATCCCCTCCCAGAGAGGAACATTCGCAACTGTATTATTTTTAACAACTATATTCTTAGAAGGTAAGTCTACATCGCATAATCTTAAACTTAGGATAATGCCATAAGTGTTTCCGGCTGACCCTATCTTAATATCTCTGACAATATTCTTACTAATCGTGCCTTTTTCGGAAGAAAGTACTTCTATACCTGTACAATTAATATCATTGATACGATTGCCGTTCACTAAAAAGCCTTTTCCATATTCAATACAAATGGCGGCATGGCCGATGGTAGAAATGCGATTATTGACTATTCTGATTCCATCATGGATGTTGGAAGAAGTACCAAGAATATGAATGCCGTATTCGTTCTGAACAAATTTAGCTGTGCTTATACCTTTTATTTCTAAGTTAGCAATATCAATATCTGAAGATTTACATTTGAATAAAGCCGTATTTGGCGCACTGAAATTTTTAAGAATCCGGGCTTTTTTCCCACCTCTGACGGTGAGTTTTTTAGTAATCAGCAATTCGCCACCAACATTATAAACCCCATCAGGGAAATATAGCTTTGTGTTAGCGTTAATAGCATTTTGAAGGGCAAGTCTGTCATCAGTTTTGCCATCCCCTTTCGCGCCAAGCGATTTTACATTCACAAAGCCTTCCAGATTGCTATCAGGTTCGTCCTCAGCTATGATGTCCGAACTATCAACATCAGCCCCTCTTGCCATCAATGCCAGGTCTTTACTAATTAATTTATCGCCTTTTTCTATCGATTGTCCCGCGGCTATCTGAATAATGAGCAATAATAAACAGATTAACTTTTTCATGGTATGGCTTTATAGTTAATTATCAATTTTGGGTCTTTAGGTTTTAACGGATGAAGCTTGGGATTTGTTTTTTTTGTGGTGGGATAATTTGGTTGGGGTTGTTTGTGTATACTTTTTAATAAAACCTTTCGGGAATACTAAGTAATACTTTCTTATTAAGATTTTAAGTCACTTAGTTTTTTCGGTTGTGGACGTTTACCTGAAATAACTTCGTCGATTACTTTTTTTAAATTATGCAGTATTCGGTCTGATGGAGCTGCTGTAATTGCTTTATCGACAGTCTTTCTTGACAAATTTAGGTCTCCATTAAATAAATAGGCCAATGCAAGATTCCCAACCAAACCTGCATCCATTTCATCCAGACTCAAAGCGTGTAATGAAACTTCAACAGCCCTTTTTCCTTTAGCTAATTCCAAACATTCAGCGGCTAATTCTCTTGCAACATCCGGGTTCTCCTTATTAATTTCAAAGGATTTCTCAAATTCAATATACGCACTATCATGTTGCTTGAGCGCTTAATAAGCTTTCCCTTTAATCCAGAATGCTGCAAAATTATTTGGATTAATCTGTGTAACGGCATCTAGGTATTTTATGCCCTCTAAAAGCTGGGTCTCTGCATTTCTGTCTAAACGCGGTGACCCTTCGAATTTAATCGTGTACGGTTCAATTAGTGATAATCCTTTTTCGAAATATGGTTTTTGATTTTCTTTTGTCAAAACCAACTCCACAGGTTTATTTTGAGAGCATCCAAAAATTGAAGTGAAAAATCCAAACATAAGGGTAAAGGTAAATGTGTTTCTTTTGAACATAAGAGTAATAGGTTGAAAGTATAAGGTTGTGAATAATTATTCTTCTTCTATTAGGTTTCGATAATAATAGTGCGTCCTACACCCCCATGAACAAATAAATGGTCAGATGGATTATCAATACTCCTTTTTCTATAGTGCCATTTTTCATAAGGACCGTCTTCGATGCGGATTTCTGTCCCATTGTTAAATGTCAACCATAGATTGCCATTCCGGTCAGCTTTAGCCTCTTTTATTGACTGATCGAAGTGGTCATAGAATAAAAGCAATGCTTCTTTATCGCTTGGACTAACTTCCTTCGACTGATCATAATGTGTTACTATAAATGATGAATGGAAGTCAAGATAACTATTTTCGTTGTCATTAAATACTATAGTAATCATTCTATTGTATTTAATTTCTTTAATTTTTAGCCCTACGATTGGTAGCTCAAAGTATTTGCCTATTTCTTTTATTTTCATAGGTTAAATAATAATTTTCAAAGTTTAACGGCTTTGGTCTATAATTACCTTGAAACCCAATTCTACATAAATACTTGTTATTGCTAGTTTGATAGACCTTCTAATTGATGTGTTTTCTGAGGGTGCAATAAAACTAATCTTTTCTAATGCAACTTTTATTGCAACTTGTCAAGTCGAGCGAATATTTGATAAACAAAAAAGCCTCACAATCATTTGATTATGAGGCTTTTACTCTTGCTCCCGAAGCTGGGCTCGAACCAGCGACCCTCTGATTAACAGTCAGATGCTCTAACCG
>CBIHRH010000363.1:0-5702 GCA_966212365.1 uncultured Emticicia sp.
TTCAGGTCTTTCAGAATTTGTGCATATACTTCTGCTACCGTACTAAAAGCAAAATCGTTATTCCCACCTGAAGTTTCAGCTTTGAGTCTTAATGGTAGAGCAGGTGCTCCACTATTTTGCAGATACGGCTTGGCATAGGTTTGTACTAAACTGAAATAGGAAAAAGCTCTTAAAAACTTGGCTTCAGCGATATAATTTTTTCTTAATTCTTCTGATAATACCTTAGAAGTATTCAGATTTTCGATCAGGATATTGGCTGAATTAATGGTAGTATATGCGGCACTCCAGACAGCATTTACAAAATCGCCGGAAGAACTGATAGACTGATTCCATACGTTTGCACCAGTAGAATTATTCCCATCATTCTGGCTGAATTCTTCACCACGTTGTTCGTTAAAAATCAAATGCCTGCCACCAAAGAAAGACTGGCTTCCGAATTGTGCATACAAGCCGTTTACCTGAGCTAATATTTTTTCAGGTGTGCTGTAGGCCGTATCGGTGGATATACTTGTTACAGGTACAGTCTCTAACAGGTTATCACGGCAGGCTGAAAAAAATACCATGATTGCAAGCGTTACAATCAATCTTCTACTTTTATCTTGTTTAAATATATTTCTACTTTTCATGAGAATACTTTTTTAAAAGAGTAATTAGAATCCAAGGTTTAAGCCTAATGTCACGACTGTCGCATTAACAGGTACATTCTGGTCTTTACCTGAATTAACCGAGTTTCCATTGATTGAGATTTCTGGGTCTGCGCCACGGTATTTGGTGAATGTCAGCAGATTCGCTCCCTGCGCATATATCTTCGCCGAATTGATATATTTCGAAAGTACCCCATCTTTAATTGGCAGATTGTAACTTAACAGAATGTTCTTTACTTTAATGAAAGAACCGTCTTCTACATAGGCAGAATTGGTAGAAGAGAAACCACCGGTGAAACTATCGCCCCAGATAAGTTTAGGTATATCTGTAATTTGTCCGGGAGTGGTCCAGCGGTCCTTAATAAATGTTCCATTATTAAAATAACGTTGGTCAGATAAGGTGCCTCTGGTACCATTATACAGTTTGTTACCACCTGAGAAGATAAGACCAATCACTAAATCAAAATTGCCGTAAGTAAAATTATTGTTCAGTCCTCCATAATAGGTTGGCAATGAAGGCCCTTGAATACGCCCATCGGCATAGTTATCTATTACTGGAGCAGTAGCACCATCCATGTACAAAAATTTCTTTGTGAGGGCATCATATTGTACCTGTTCATTGTTTCGGTTCAGGTAAAGTCTGTTACCGTTGGCCGGATTTATACCCAGACTTGGCACGGCGAAAATAGAACCGACTGAATAGCCCTCACGTGTAATATTCTGAATCCCAAAAGTGGTCAACGAGGCTGGATATACGTCTCCGCCTGTCCCTAAAGAAGTGACTCTGTTCTTTAAAGTAGCGATGTTGAAATTAGCATTCCATTGGAATTTCGGAGTACTGATAATATTCGCATTGATTGCTAATTCAATTCCCTCATTGTATAAAGAACCTACGTTAGCAGCTATGGAGTTGCCGGGAATACCTTGCGATGCCGATTGAGGGGCACTCAAAATCAGGTCATCAATGGTGTTTTTATAATAGTCGGCTTCAACTGTAAAGCGGTTATTTAGAATGCTCAGACTAAGGCCTATATCTGTTTTTTTGCTTGATTCCCAGCGTAAAGCTGAATTACCTGCCTGACCAAATGATAGCGTAGGTATACCTGCATACGTACCTGAACTATATTGTGAAATAGCAGCATAATCATTCAGACTGCTATTACCTACTACACCATAGCTTGCACGAACTTTTAGCGAATTGATAACTTTGCTTAGGAATGAATTCTGATAAAATGATTCTTCTGAAACATTCCATCCCACAGAGCCACCACCAAAATTACCCCATTTATTACCTGCGGCTAAGGCTGATAAACCATCTCGGCGGAAATTGAAACTTGCCAGATATTTTCTTTTAAAATCATAATTTACAGTACTGAAAAAGGAAAGTAGTCCGTTTTCTGACTGAATATTGGCCGAAGGAGTAATATTAGTAAATCCTCCCTGATAGCTGGTGAAGAATGGGTCAGATAAGCCTGTGCGGGTTGCTCCCCATCCGTCAACTTTGCAATAAATTTCTTCATGACCTACCAGGATTTTCAGGTTATGAATTTCATTAAAAGCAGTATTATAGGTAAGTGTATTGGTCCAGTTTGAACGGAAATAAGTACTATTTGCATTAGAGGCTGTACCTTTAGTTGCATAGCCATCGCCACTTAATAGGTTTCTGAACTCTTTGTTTTCTACCACCAGATTATTGATACCATAGACGGTTCTTAATTTAAGGTCTTTCAACAGTTCTATTTCACCGAACACGCTACCCAATAATGTATTATTTTCTGATGTGTTCTTATCTAAATCTAAAACTGTTTGCAGGTTATAGGCATTAAATACCCCTAAAGCTGTACTGTTAGGGCCATAACCAATATTACCATTCGCCGGATTAATATTATAAGTACCATCAGCATTATATACCGGAACATTCGGTGGTAAAATGTAGGTCATACGTGCCAGGGGTTGTAGCCCTATGTATTGTGTATTAACACTTGTACCAGAGGAGGTAGAGATAGAGTTAGGGCCAATGGCTCCTGAGTTAGGCCCTGCGTTTTTTGAATTACTGAAAGAGAAATTAGTCCCTACCGTAATACTTTTATTGAGGTTGTGTTCAATATTCAGACGTGCAGATTTACGATTGAAAGTATTGGTTTTCAATATCCCTTCCTGGTCAGAATAATTGACCGAAACATAATAATTAGTCGTTTCATTAGCTCCCGACACATTCAGTGTATGGTTCTGTGAAACTCCTGTCTGGTATGCTATATCGTACCAGTTTGTTTCTATATTTGAACCATCTGCATTTTTACCCAATACAAATCCCTGACTTAACCCTGCATTGGCACGAGCCTCATTTTTAATAGCTACATAATCGGCTGCATTTAGAATCTCAGGTAAATTATTGGGGCTGCTCCAACTTACCCAGGTATCATAGTTAACCTTTGTTCTGCCCTTTTTGCCCTTTTTGGTTGTAATCACCACTACTCCATTGGCTGCACGAGAACCATAAATGGCCGCAGCTGACGCATCTTTCAGAACATCGATGGTTTCTATATCATTAGGATTAATATCAGATAAAGGGTTATTACCAACAGAGCCTCCGGCTGACCCCGTAAATACCGTTACGCCATCTATGATAATAAGCGGATAAACTGAAGAAGTGATAGAATTGATACCTCTGATTCTAAAAACAGGAGTATTATTAAGTGCGCCGCTTGGCTGAACAATATTTACACCGGCGGCCTGTCCTCCCAGCAACTGATCAAGACTTTGCGCGGGTCTGTTTTCCAGTTGTGAGGCACCTATCTTAACCGCTGAGCCTGTAAAAGCTTTTTTACTTTCACTTGAATATCCGGTAACGACTACTTCTGAAAGTTGTTTTACATCTTCATCCAGACTAATCACTATCGGAGACGAATCTACCTTTACTTCTTTACTGATATAGCCAATATAACTGACAACTAAAGTGAAGGGGAGTTTTTGTCCGGTCTGTAAGTAGAATGCTCCTTCCTGATTGGTAGTAGCGCCATTGGTTGTACCTTTTATCTGAACAGAAGCACCAATCACAGGTTCTTGCGTTCGCTGGTCAAGTACTCTACCAGTAAGTTTGGCATTAATAATTGGTTCAGTATTTTGCCCATAGATGATAGCAACCGGGGAAAATAACAAAATGAATACCGTAATAAACAGGTAACAGTTTTTTTTCATTACTTTGCAGTGGTTTGATTAAACATTAAAAATCTGGACGGGTAATTTTTTACCTGCCGGAATCATTTGACGATGATCTTGTTTGTTAAACTTCGGCCATTTCTGTTCCACCAGAAATGGCTTCTTTTTTTAATCGGAATTGATATTAACTATATAGTCTATCAATTTTATAGATTAAAGTTTCAAACTTATGGAAGAATAAAATATAATGCAAGCGAATGAGGCAGAAATAAGATTTTTATAGGCAGAAACTCTAAAAAAGATGATAAATTATTATAGTTTATAGAAATAATCCTATAGAGATAATAATTAGATTAACTGAACCTCTAATATTAAAAGTTGTTTAGAGATTTCTCTTATAAGATTTTACGATTTGTAATATCAACATCTCTCATTGAAAATTAAATTTCAATAAAATTGTATTCTTCTTGGGTTAGCTATTTAGCTGAATGAAAAAATATTGTGCCTATGTTTTACCTAAAAAAGAAGCTGTCTCAAAAGGGCAGCTTTTTTCTTTTGGGAAAAATTGTTAACTTAGGGATATGAAGAGACCAAGAAATAGGGTTGTCTTTAAGCCCTACAATCCGAACCAAATCAGTTTGTTACCACCGAGTCTGGATGAGTTGATAACGACGAATCATCCTGTTCGTGTAGTTAACAAGATTATAGACCAGATAGACATAAGTCTACTGGAAGAGAGTTATATGGGTGGAGGGAGTTCAAGTTTCCATCCTCGAATGCTTTTAAAAGTATTGGTATATGGCTATCTGAACAATATTTATTCATCCAGACAGTTAGAATCCTCAACCCGAGAGAATATACATATGATGTGGCTATGTGGAATGAGTCGACCAGACCATCACACCATCAATCGTTTCCGGGGTCAAAGACTGAAAGGGCATCTGAAGGAGATATTCAGGCAAGTGGTGGTTTTATTGGTTGAAAGTGGTCATGTTAATTTGAAGGAAGTCTACACTGATGGGACCAAGTTAGAGTCAGCAGCGAATCGCTACACATTCATATGGGGCAGAGCTATTGCAAGCCATAAACAGAAGTTATACAATCAGTTAGAAGACTTGTGGAAATACACCCAGCGTGTAGCATCAGAAGAGTTAAAAGCCAAAGAATTGCCTGACTTTGAGCAGATTGACAGTGAAAAGATAGCCCAGACCGTAGAGCAGATACACCAAGCCTTACAAGCCTCTGATGTATCGGAACAAGAGCAAGCCCAGAAAAAAAAAGTTCAGGCTAAAGTAAATTATGCCAGGCGGAATTGGCCCTTGAATTGGTCTTCCTACCTGCAATCAGAAAAGATACTGGGGCATCGGAGCTCCTATAGTAAGACAGATCCGGATGCAACCTTCATGCGGCTCAAGGATGACCATATGCAAAACGGTCAGTTGAAGCCCGCCTACAATTGGCAAATCAGTACCTCAGAACAATACATAACTCATTACAGTATCCACCAAACCACTACCGATACTACTTTATTAAAAGAACATCTGGAAGGCTTTCAGCAACAGTATCAGCAAATGCCTGAATCTATCACTGCTGATGCGGGATATGGCAGTGCAGAAAACTATGATTTTTTAGAGCAACACCAGATTGAGGCCTTTGTTAAGTACAATATGTTCCATCACGAACAAACAGATAAGTTCAGGGCACAGATTAGTAAAGCTGACAATCTATATTATAATCATGCTCAAAACTGCTTTTACTGTCCGATGGGACAAAAAATGTTACCCATAGGAAGTTTTACTAAGACTACAGATAATGCTTATCCGCAAGTTATTACCCAGTATCAAGCTCAAAATTGCCAGGGATGCCCGCTTAGAGGTGCTTGTCATAAGCAGCAATGGA
>CBIHRH010000364.1:0-5702 GCA_966212365.1 uncultured Emticicia sp.
CTCTGACAGATAGTAGAAAAGTACTTTTCGCTGATGGATGTTTTTTTGTTCGCATCATATTCAATTTCCTTAGGTATCCCTGTAGCATCAATAAAATAAGAATTATCACTAAAACTTACCCACATATTCTGATTTTTATCAATCAGAAAGGCAAGTAATATCTTTCTTTCTGTTTTTTGCCATGCTTCACAAGTAATTTTCTTCTCTATTCTCTGAGCTTCCAGATTGTAAATAATAAATGATTTAAGGCTATTATCGTAGTAATATAATCTCCTCCCTAAAATCTTTATTACTCCTTTCCAGTCAGGGTCAAATATCCCAATCTTTCTGGGATTATTCAGATAATTGAAAAACCGCTGGCTTTTATAGTCAAAATAGTTTAATCCTTTATAAGTAGATATCCAGACGCCTTTGTTAGTAGCGTCTTTAGCAATTGAAGCAACAGAAGCTTCTGACGAAGTAATAGTTCCAGGTATACCGGATTGGTAATTATATCGAGTAAACTTTTTTGTCTTTTTTGAGTAAGAGCAAATGTAGTTTTCACCTGAAAACCAGACTTTATCCTTATCATCACACACAATAGAATTACATCGGCCAAATTTTGCAATACTATCCTCTGAAAAATTGATAAATTCAAATTTCTTTTTATCAAAATAACCAATTCCATACCCTGTAGCCAGCCAGAGGGCCCCCTCTTTATCTTCATACAAATCTATTACAGCGTTGTGTGATAAAGAATTATGAACTTTGTAATTGCTCTTAAAGATGTTAAAGTGGCTGCCATCGAAGCGAATAAGACCATCGGCTGTACCAAGCCAAATAAACCCATCTCTATCTTGCATAGAACAATAGATAGAATTATTAGGTAGCCCATTCGACTCATTTAATTGTGAAAAAACAAAGGAAACCTTCTTTTGCGCATAAGAGACTACGCAAAAAAATATCAAAAATGAAAGTATACAGAAAATCTTATGAGACATGAATTTTACTTTTCTAACCAACGTCTGAACACCGGGGCTTTATCGCGGCTTATATCTATTTCAAATGAATGATTAGGTGATTTAAGTTTAAGTACGAGCTTTCCATTTGTCTGGCCTTTCACACTTTGTATGGCATCAATGTTAATAATCATTTGTCGGTTGGCCCTATAAAAAACATCAGGATCAAGCAGTACTTCCACTTCATCCAGAGTATCCATGTCCAGAATATACTTCTCCCCTGCTTTTGTCAGGAAGAAATTAATCGTCTCACGGGTAAAAAAGGCTATTTCCTGTGTTCGGATAGGCACCAGGCTATTGCGAAGATTTCCTAAAAAATGCTCCTTATAGGTATTTCTATTATTAGAGCTACCTAAAGCCTCTACTAATTTTGTCAGATCAATTGGTACTTTTGATTTACTTTTAACAATATTCTTTGCTTTATCTATAGCTCTCTGCAATTCATCTAATTCAACTGGCTTTAGAAGATAATCAATCCCATTTACTTTAAAAGCCCTGATGGCATATTCATTATAGGCTGTAGTAAAAATTATCGGACAAGTAAGTTTGAATTTTTCAAAAATATCAAAGCTTACGCCATCTGATAATTGAATATCGGCAAAAACGAGGTTTGGCTCAGGGTTTTCGGCAAACCACCGCATGGCAGTTTTCACGCTGCTCAAAATCTCAACCAGATTTACCCCAGCATCAATCTCGGCTATACTGGCTACCAATTCACGTGCTACCAGTTTTTCATCTTCTATAATAATAGCATTCATTTTTTTGCTTTTATATCGCTTTAATGTAGTTGTAAAGAATGTTTTTATTGTTGATAAATGCAATAATTTAAAATTGAATGACGCAAAATTTCCATTGAGTCGTAGCAAAAAACCAATGAATCGTTTTAGTTAAATTTTACTTATTATCTCATTATTGAATTGAGTATTACAGCTCAAACGTAAATCTATTCCTTGCAAACTTATTTCGAGGCGAAATAGGTAAAAAACATTTTCTTATCAAGAAAATCTGTAATTTTATAGCGTTTCAAATCTTCATTACTACTTAGTATATATTATGACAAATACCCCAACAGTTACGCATCAGCCGGAAGATAATCTCTTTTTGATAAAGATTGGTGAAGATATGGCATATCAGGAATACTTTAAAAAAGGAGATGAGATAGTTATTACGCATACAGAAGTACCGAGAGAATTGGAGGGTAAAGGATTAGGTAGCCTGTTAGCAAAGAATGCACTGAAGTATACAGAAGAGAACGGCCTGAAACTGAATCCCGTATGTCCGTTTATGGCCGCTTATGTACGTAAACATTTTGATGAATATAAACACCTCATTTCACCCGAATTTAAAGTCTGACACATGAAAATATCACGTAAAAATGCCTTGAAATCATTGTTAGGAACTTTGATAGGCTTGCCTGCACTGGCAAAGAGTGATGATAAAAAAGACCTGCTTGGATTTAAAGAGGAATTTAGCGCAGCCTGGAAAAGTTCGCAGGATTATACACTGAAAATCTTTAACCAGATGCCTGAAGAAAAATTCGAATATAAGTATACGCCGGAATCTTTTTCATTCAGAACTCAGTTTGTGCATTGCATAACTTTTACAACGGCACAAATTTGTGGGAGGTTGAATCTGCCAAACCCGTATGATGAAAAAGAAAAGCAGAAAGATTATTGGACCAAATTATCAAAGGCAGAATTAGAGGCCGAATTGAAAGGTTTTTATGCCTGGGTTGAAAAAACTGTTATGGAGACCAAGCCTGATAAACTGGCGCAACTGGAAGGCTATGCAGGAGACAAAATTCCGGTCTGGAGGTTATTATATGCCTTAGAAAATCATATCATCCACCACCGTGGGCAAGCGATTTGTTATATACGCCTGAATGGTATTACTCCTATTGGGTATATTGGATGGTAAAATATTTTTGATAGTATTTTATTTAAAATCAATCTGCCGGCAAACAAAAAACCTCTGCAAGTAGCCTTACAGAGGTTTTTTATATTAAGTAATTAAATTCTTATTTTTCTACACAAGAACCTTCTTTGCCATCTTTGCAACAACGGTTGTAAGATTTGCTTAGTTTTTTGTATTGGCTTTCATCGATGCTTACATATAATTTGTTGTAATCACCAACCATTACATCTTGTTTTGTAAAGTTATAATTCAATGTTACCGGAATATTTACGTTTTGGTCAGGAAGTGGATTGCCATTGGCATCACACACTCTGAAGATTTTTGATACATTGCTTAAACCTGAAGTAACAACTTCGTAGCTAGATTTAACAGGTACCGAGAACGAACCCAAGCAAAGGTATTTTTCGGGCATTTCGCCTTTGGCTAATTTACCTGCTTTTTTGTATACACCAATCACAGTTACGCTTGGGCTAGCACTTTTAATGCTACCATCCTGAATTTCAGTTCTACCCAAGAAATTGATTTTTTGGTCAGCACATTTAGTACCACCTGCTGTTCCGATAGTAACATCTGTCGGGCTTTCTGACAGAACTTTTTTCTCGATTGTCTGAGCACTTGCAGTTGCTGCACTTGGAGAAACCGGACAATCTTTATATGCTTTACCTAAAGCTTTGAATTGTTTTTCGTCAACATTCAAGTAGATTTTGTCACCTTCGCCAACCATCACTTCTGATTTTGTGATTTTATAATCCAGGTTTAAAGGCAAGGTAAGGTTCATTGCTGCAGGAGCTGTTGCACCTTGTTCAACACAAACCGGAATTGTTTTTGAATAAGCCATTTCACCTTTTACGTTGAAATCGTAAGTAGCACGAGATGATACAGGGTATGAACCTAAGCAAAGACCTTTAGTACCGTTTACCGCTACAATTTCCATTGTTTTGCTGGCATTCAACACATCACCACTTGAGATTTCACCTTTAGCGCTGATACTAACCTGTTGTTCTACACAAACGGTTGGAGGAACTACTGGTGCTGGTGGTACGAATGGGAAATAAGAAGGAATATGGAAAGCGTTACCACATTTCTTCATTACATATATGTAACAATCACCTGTTTTTGCTTTTATCTTGAAAGTTTCAAAATCACGGCCTAAGATTGACCATACGTATTTGTGACCTCTGGCATAAGCCCCCATCCAACCAGTAGCTCCTTTTTGTAGAGTTTCAGGTGTGATGCTACTTACAGTAAATGCAGGGTCATTAAAGCCTGTATAACCTAAGGCTATCAATAAATCATCCATCTCTTTCTTGATGCCTCTTTGATTCCTCTGATAAACCCTCTTCAGGTGGTTATAGGCAGATTGTGCCGTATGACTAGGAATTTCTCCGAATTGTGGGCTGGTTCCAAGTCTGTTCAAAACAACAGGAGTTCTATCTGCATTGCCCTGGAACACTTTATAAGGTAGTGTGTTACAAGGATTCAGTTGTTGTTGACCGGCCGTTGGATTCTGTTGGGCATAACCCAGCAACGGTAATAATACCACAAGTGTGAGAATTCTAAATGAAGAAGTTTTCATTTTTTTAGATTTTTAAAGTGTCTGAATAAATTTCTAATCCAATCGGATACAAAAATAATTTATTTAAATTAAAGTGACAGAAACAGATTCTTTATGAAAAAATTATTTCTATCTATTTAGGTTTTGTGAGTTTTTAGGTCTCTTTAGGTGTTTTAGAGAATGATTACGAGACTCTTTCCCGCAAAAATGGTAATTATTTAATTTAAAAACAAAAACTAACACAGAATGTTATTAGCTCCTGGTGGTTTTCTGATTTTTTTTGCATCTAATAGTTTATACAGGCTTACTGAATATGCTTAAAAATCGTGATTCGACCTATAAAGTCATCCGCGAAGCGTCCGCTTTTTTGCTACAATGCGTTGTATTTTTTCGATCGCAGAGGCGAACCGTGTAACTGCCACTTCGGCGGTCCGATTGCTACATCTGCAAAATACGTGCGTGGCGTACGCTTGTTTAGCAAAAAAATGGGTACTTTTCGGTCAGAATAACAATTTTTAAACATATTCTATTTAAAAAACAGGACAATTCTTATTTGCTCGAAAATTTATATATAGTGGTAGTCTTATACGTTTCCCCGGGACGTAGTACTACAGTTGGAAATTTAGTCTGATTCGGTGAGTCTGGGAAGTGCTCTGTTTCGAAACAGAAACCATAACGCTTCTTATAGACTATACCATTTTTTCCGGTAATTGAGCCGTCTAAAAAGTTTCCGGTATAAAATTGTACACCAGGCTCAGTTGTTTTTACTTCCATAAAACGACCTGTGGTTGGCTCATACGCCGTAGCGGCCAGAATCAATGAATCTTTTTTAGGCTGATTTAATACCCAGCAATGGTCATAACCACCCCCTGCTTTTATCTGTGCATCTGTTGTATCATTGATTCCCTTACCTATAGCCGTTGGTATTGTAAAATCAAATACTGTACCTTTTACTGCTTTTAACTCGCCAGTAGGTATTAATGTTTTGTTAACCGGCAAAAAACGATCAGCATTAATCATGATTTTATGTCCTAAGTGGTCAGTTTTACCACCTGTCAGATTGAAATATGAGTGTTGAGTCAGGTTCAGAACCGTAGGTTTATCAGTAGTTGCAGTATAGTTTATTTCAAGTGCATTATCTTCTGTTAGAACATAAGTAATTTCTACATTCAGATTGCCCGGATACCCTTCATCTCCATCTTTACTTACATGATTTAACTTCAATCCATTTCTGC
>CBIHRH010000365.1:0-5698 GCA_966212365.1 uncultured Emticicia sp.
CACCACCACCCAACATACGCTCCAAACCCCCCGAGAAATTCAAATAATCATCAATCGAAAAACCTTGTTGATTCACATTATTCCCCAACGCCAATACAGATAATTGCTAAACCTTATTGAATATATTGATACTCAATCGGCCTGCATAGCGTTCGTCAAGACCTGCCCCAGCTGTAATATTCCCGAAAGCGCCTTTCTTACGATCTTCTTTCAGTTTCAGGTTGATGTTCTTTTCGCGTTGTCCATCGTCAATACCAGTAAAGTCGGCCTGGTCAGATCGTTTATCGTAAACCTGTACTTTATCAATGGCATCCGCAGGCAGGTTTTTAGTGGCCATTTTTGGGTCTCTCCCGAAAAACTCTTTGCCATCAACCGTAATCCGTCTTACGGTTTCTCCCTGTGCTTTTACTGTACCATCTTTCTCTACCTCAACCCCGGGCAATTTCTTTAGCAGGTCTTCTACTACGCTGTTAGGCTTAACTCTGAACGAACCCGCGTTAAACTCTACCGTATCACCCTTGATGCTCACAGGTGCTTTTTCGCCTTTTACGGTTATCTCGGCTAATTCTTTACTGATTGGCTGTAATTTGATGATACCTAAATCTATTCCGGTAGCACCACCAGGAACAATCAGTTTATAATAAGGCTGATGACCAACATAAGTAATTTTAAACAGATAGTTGATTGGATTCAGGTTTTTTAGTTCAAAAATACCCTTATCGCTGGTGCGACCAAAGTTTACTAAAGACGAATCTTTCGGGCTCAGCAATAATACCGTAGCATATTGCAAAGGAGCCGCAGCAGAATCGGCAACTATACCTTTAATAGTAATCTTTTGGGCAAAAGTGGGGATTGAAAACAAAAGAAGAATAAAAAGCTTTCTCATAAGTGGTTTGATTTTTTGTCGGAACAAAAGTAGAAACCACATTTCTCAACATAGGTTAAGAGAGATTGAAATAATGTTAATTAAGGTTAATGGTTTGATTCTGAGTAAAAATATAGTACAAAAAATAGGTAGAATTATCTATTTTTAAGAATAATTAGGCTATACGCTAGGTTTTGTCAATTAATAATCTCACCTTTGTACTTTAAGTACAAAATACAAATTTTTTCAAATGTCTACAGGAATTGTTAAGTTTTTCAACGAAACCAAAGGTTATGGTTTTGTTAAAGTTAATGGAACTAACCAAGAGGTTTTCGTCCATGTATCAGAATTAAAAGATCAAATCCGTCAGGACGACGAAGTAACTTTCGAAATCCAGGAAGGTAAAAGAGGTCTTAACGCCGTGAACGTGAAATTGGCATAATTATATCGATATATATAATTATCAAAAAAAGCTCTCAAATGGATTTGAGAGCTTTTTTGATTTTTATGGGAATTGTTTATAAAATATTTTATACAATTTGCTTCCTTTATATCGGCGGTTGAACGGAGTCGAAGCCCCGGGGCGCCCACAGATAGATGCCTTTTACTGTAACATATTGAGCTAATACGTCTTCTGGAGAGTGACTTCGACTCCGCTCAGTCACCGATGGCAATCTTCCAATTACAAGTATTTTTTGCCGTAATATACCACAATTAATCACCAATCTGCTTGTCACCGGGCCAAGTAGGCTAAATCACCATTTCCTTATACTGCATTCTATACAAATTAGCATAAAAACCATCTTGCTCCAGCAATTCTTCGTGGTTGCCCTCTTCCATTATCTGGCCTCTGTCTAAGACAATAATCTTATGGGCTTTCTGGATGGTACTTAATCTATGCGCAATCACTATGGCTGTGCGGCCTTTCATTAACTGGCTGATAGCATTCTGAATCAATTCTTCTGTTTCGGTATCAACCGATGAAGTGGCTTCGTCTAGAACAATAATTTTAGGGTCTTGTACCATTGCCCGTACAAACGAAATCAGCTGGCGTTGGCCTACCGAAAGTGTGGCGCCACGCTCCTGTACATTATAATCGTAGCCATTCGGTAGCTGCATAATAAAATCATGTACGCCTACAAGTTTGGCCGCTTCAATGATATTTTCTCTTGAAATAGAGGTATCTCCTAGTGTAATATTGTTCTCGATAGTATCCGAAAACAGGAACACATCCTGCAACACCACCCCTATCTGCTCACGCAGATGTTTTAAATCATATTTCTTAATATCAATACCATCAATCCATATTTCACCCTTATTTATTTCGTAAAATCTGGATAAAAGGTTAATGATAGAAGATTTTCCGGCTCCGGTAGCGCCTACAAAAGCCACCGTTTCACCCTGATTAACTTTAAATGAAATATCTTTCAATATGTAGTTTTCCTCATTATAGGCAAACCATACATCTTTGAACTCCACTTCTCCTTTCAGATGTGTGGTGTATTTGCCATCATTGGCAGTATATTCGTCACTATCCAGCAATTTGATGATGCGGTCAGTACTCACAATACCCATCTGTAAGGTATTCATTCTATCAGCCAGCATACGTATCGGACGGAAGAAGATATTGATAAACATGATGAAAGCCGTAACGGTACCATAGCTTACCTCGCTGTTCAGCATCTGTTTTGCACCAAACCATACTACCAAGCCCGTACCCAAAGCCGCAATTACCTCTGCTACAGGGTAGTAAACCGAATAATACATGATAGACTTGATATTGGCATCGCGATGCTCTTTATTGATGGTCACAAACTTTTTATACTCAATTTGCTCAGAGTTGAAAATCTGTACAATGCTCATACCCGTGATATGCTCCTGCACAAACGAGTTGAGGTTTGCCACTGCATTACGCACGATATTGAACGATTTCTTCACTTTTTCTTTGAAAATATAGGTACTAACCAGCATCAAGGGGACAGTACTCAAACTTATCAATGACAGTTTCCAGTCGGTATAAAACATGACTGTGATAATCAATACCAATTGCAGAATATCCCCGGCAATGGCAGCAATCCCTTCGCTGAATACATCGGCTAAGGTTTCAATATCAGAAATAGTACGGGTTACCAATCGTCCGATTGGGGTATCGTCAAAGAATTTTAAGCGTAGATGGATTATCTTCTGATATAACTGGATACGGATATCGCGGATGATATTCTGTCCCAACCAGCCAGCCAGATAGGTATTCACAAACTGAATCAGCGATTGCAATACCAAAACACCAACCATGATAAGCATCATTTGTGCTAAGCCGTTATAATCTCCTGCTGAAACAGGGCCGTCAATGGTCTGTTTAATCAAGAGCGGAATGGCCGGTGCCAGGGCTGCCCCCACCAGAATGACGAACACTAAAGAATAAAAACGAAACTGATACGGACGTATAAACTGAAACAACCTTTTCAGCACTGTCCAATCGAAAATTTTACCGGAAGGATTTTGTTCGCTCATTCAATTTGTTTTAGCAAAATTGTATATTGAGATACGGTGAAAGAAACGGTACGCCGTCGCGGTCACCGCCTAAGATAACAATTGAATAATTTTAATTAGGTAATGCGGACTTAAGTCCGCATATGTATATAAAAATCCTTTGTTATTTTAGCCACCGAATTCATTCGGTGAAATTCAGTGTATATTGGTATAATATATTTCCTAATTTTAAACTCATAAAGATACATAATCGTTCAGAAACAATGGTTACTTTTAAGACTATCCTACAGAAATTCGAAAAAAATGGAGATAAAACCGGTTGGACTTACATCATCATTCCTGCCATCCTTGCCAATCAAATCAAACCCAATACAAAGACCTCTTATAGAGTAAGAGGCAAATTAGACGCATTCCCGATTGAGCAGGTAGCCCTATTACCTGCGGGCGAAGGAGATTTCATGATGGCCATTAACGGAGGCATGCGCAAAGGCATCAAAAAAAGTGAAGGGGCAACGATTGAAGTCTCAATAGAATTAGACACCAATGAACATAAAATATCGCCAGATTTATTGATATGCCTTGAAGATGAACCAAAGGCTTTAGAGTTCTTTAACTCCCTGGCTCCGGGTCATCAGCGCTACTTCTCAAACTGGATTGAAGGGGTAAAATCTATAGAAATCAAAAGCAAGCGTATCTCACAAGCAGTATGGGGATTATCTAAAGGAATGGACTTCGGAGCCATAATCAGACACTTCAAAAATAAAGTTTAATCATTTTTTAATATAAATGAACGAACATTCATTTATATTTGTATCTGAATATGAGATACAGAGACGAACATAAAGAACTGCTTGTAAAAGAGAGAGCCATCGAAATGATTGTGAGGGGTGGACTTGATGGCTTTAGCATGCAGAAACTGGCTAAAGAAGCGGGTGTTTCACCTGCTACACTGTATATTTATTATAAAGATAAAGAAGATTTACTGTTTCAGTTAGGCTTTGAAGAGGCTTCCAGATTAGCGGCATCGATTCTTAAAAATTTCGACCCTGAAATGAGTTTTGAGGAAGGATTGCGAATACAATGGAGAAATCGGGCAGATTATTGGTTGGAGAATCCTGCGAGAGCTTCCTTTCTTGAACAGTTAAAACATTCTCCGTTGCGTACACGTGTTTTTGAGGCATTGGATATGGAATTTGTAGAATCAATGGGTCGGTTTGTGCACAAGGCCATTGAGAATAAAGAGATTCGACCTATGACCCGTGAGGTTTTCTGGTCGGTGGCTTATGCGCCTTTATACAACCTGATTCGTTTCCATACTGAGGGAGTCAGTCTAGCGGGCAGACCGTTTGAATTTTCAGAAGAAGTGATGTGGGAGACGTTTGCATTGGTAATGAAAGCCTTAAAGGCCTGATTTGAATCGGAGGAAGCTTCTGTTTACACCTATAATTTTTGTGAAAAAACTATTATTTATGGAGCTATTTATTCTAAAAACCAATGTGCTTAGCCTTGCTATGAAAGAAGCGCTTGCTCTACAGCTTAATCAGATTCCACAAATTATAAAATGGTCAGTCGATTATCAGGATTGTGATGGAGTACTGCGGGCATCGGCAGACGGAATTTGTATCCATGAACTGATTCAGTTGATAAAAGAATCGGGGTTTGAATGTGAAGAATTAAACAATTAAAATATTTATGGAAAAAAAAGCTTTTACAGGGTATGAGAAATTAGTGATTGCTCTACTGGCAATTACACAATTTACGGTAGTCTTAGACTTTATGGTGATGTCTCCATTAGGAGATATTCTAATGAAATCATTGGAAATCACCCCCAAACAATTTGGTGTGGCAGTATCAAGCTATGCCTTTAGTGCAGGTATTTCGGGCTTATTGGCAGCGGGATTCGCTGATAAATACGACCGCAAAAAACTCTTACTATTCTTTTACACAGGCTTCATTTTAGGAACCTTATTCTGCGGTTTGGCTCCTAACTATGAGCTATTGGTGGCTGCACGTATCATTACCGGACTGTTTGGTGGGGTTATCGGTTCAATTGGCATGGCCATTATCACTGATATTTTCCCGATTGAGCAAAGAGGTCGTGTAATGGGGACTGTACAAATGGGTTTTGCGGCTAGTCAGGTTTTAGGTATACCGATAGGTTTGTATCTGGCCAATATATGGGGATGGCACGCACCATTCCTGATGATTGTGGGCTTGAGTGTCCTGATTGCACTAGCAGTTATGCAAGGTTTAAAACCTGTAACCAGACATCTGGAATTGAAAACGGATAGAAACGTATTTGAGCATTTCCGCCATGTATTGGCTACTACCAATTATCAGATA
>CBIHRH010000366.1:0-5691 GCA_966212365.1 uncultured Emticicia sp.
TTAACAGGGCAGCATACTGAATTACTGGCACTGGATCATGATAAAAAACTGATTGCTTTCCAAAGATGGCATCAGGGCGGCAACAGAGATACAACTGTTGTGGTAATGAATTTCTCGCATGAAGCTATTCTCAATTATCCTATCAGATTTCCATCTGAAGGAAAATGGTTAGTTCGCTTTAATGGAGACGCTAAAATATACGAACAAGACTTTACGCATACCGAGTGTGCAGAAGTTGATACAACAACTGATAACGAAACAATTATGGGTGACATATCTGTAGGCCCATACAGCGCTCTGGTACTTTCACAAGACTAGGAGTTTTCCCTCACCCTCTAAGTCTCCCTCTCTGCAGGAGAGGGACGGTCGGCCGCTGCCGTTGGGGTGAGGCAACCCTCATTTATATAAATTCACAACCATTATGAAAATCAGGCATCGATGGCAGAGAATTACCGTTGGTATAATAAGCTGCGTTTTAATTCTTATTATTATCCTTACCATCGTTGGTTTCTTTTTTCTAAAACCTATTGTAGCCAATCGTATCGAAAAAGGTGTGCAAAAAGCCACTAATCACTTATATCATATTTCTTTTTCAGATATTACGTATAATCCAACCTTAGGCAATATCGTTATTTCTGATGTAGATTTTCTGCCGGATACTCTTATTTATGAAAGACTCAATGATGAAAAAAAAGCCCCCGATGATCTATTGACCATTCATGTACCAACCGTAAAATTGACAGGGGTGTTTCCGCTATCTATTATTTTTACTAAGATTTTAAATATAGGTACAGTTAATATTGAAACCCCAACTATTGGTGTTTTTCATAAAAGCCTACCTTATAATGAAATGATAGACTCTTTAGAAAGAAAAACTCCTCATCAGCTTATTTCAAAATTTGTAAAATCGTTAAAGATTGACAAAGTCCTGTTGAATGATGTTGATTTTACTTACGAAAACCAAGAGTTGAAAAAGCCCAAAAGGAGTGTTATACAGCATCTATATGTTGAAATCGCCAATGTACTAATCGATTCGCTCTCTCATAAATCGACACAGAAAATCTATTATGCCGATGATTATACTTTCAGTATCAAAAAAATACAACTATCTGATAAGAACCAATTAAATGACAATATCCTGAAAGACATTGTTTTTTCCTTAAAAAACAGACAATTGACCATGAGCGAATATCACCTTAGACCGCGGGCAGGCGAAACGAATTTTGCCAAAATTTCTGGCGGGCGCAATCGTGCTGAGGTAATATTCAAAGATATTGTTATCCGGGATATTCACCCTGAGATGCTTTTCCCTGATAATAAACTCTACGCCGATGCGATGAATATAGGCGGAGGCTACGTAAAAGTATTTAATAATAAGCGATACCCGAGAATGATCAGGAACAAAGTGGGCGAGTATCCGCAACAATTACTCAAAAAAATCGACTTAAAGCTCAATATCGATACCATCAATATAAACAATGTAAGAGTAACTTATTCTGAATTTGACCCTGAAGCTAAACTCACAGGTTTTATCAGTTTTGACAGAATTAATGGCAAAATATTCAATGCCACTAATGATAGCCTGCCTCTCCTGAAAAATCCTGTCTGTAAAGCACAATTTCATACCTATTTTATGAATAAGGGGAATCTTGACGTATTTTTTACTTTTAATACGCCTTCAAAAAAGGGCGATTTTACCGTAGAGGGACAATTAGGTTATTTTGAAGGAACTTCCATCAATAAGATTACGATTGCACTGGCTAAGGTAAGTATACAGTCGTTACAGGTAAATAAATATGTTTTCAAACTGAAAGGCGACGACAATCGGATAACAGGCACCGGAACACTCTATTACGAAAATCTGAAAGCAACTGTGCTGAAAGTAGTTGACAAAAATCTGGAAGAGAAAAAAGAGAAACCCAGAAAAAGATTATTCGGCATATTCAAAAGAAAGCCCATTCCTACTTTTATAGTCAATAATCTGATTCTGAAAAACTCTAACCCACGCAAGAGTGGCAAGCTTGTAGTAGGCAATATTAACCTTACGCGTGATCCAACCAGATCATTCTGGGGAACTATCTGGGGTGGTTTATCTCAGTCTCTTTTTCAGTGTGCTACTGGTACTGTTGAAGATTAAGGAATTTCTTACTAAAAGGTCTCCCACCTTACTCTTTGCATATTCTAGTTAGTTTTTATAGCTTTGAACACTTGGTCACTAAAAAGGGATTTAAAAATTAAAAGTCACATAATCAGGTGGAAAAAATCAAACAACAACTCCAGTCCTTATTTGAGATAAGCGAAGGAGAGGCTACCATTTTTCTATCCGAATTCAAGAGGACAGAGCTAAAGAAAAATGAAATCTTTGTTGCCGAAGGAGAAGTATGTCATGCAGTGAGCTTGATAGAAAAAGGACTCATGGTATGTGTCTATAACAAAGATGGCGAAGAAATAATAGATGAATTTGGCTTTGAAAATGGCTTTATTACCAATTACTACAGTTTCCTTACCCAATCGCCCTCACAGAAAGAAATCCGAACGCTTGAGCCTTCTATTGTTCATATTATAACCAGGGAGAGTCTGGAGAAATTGGGTAGCCAACACCCGTTTATTGAAAAAATGAGCAGGATAATTAATGAAAAATTATTCCTGCGTGCGCATGACCGAATCAAATCTTTATTACTCGAATCTGCTCAGGAACGCTACGAAAAAATGATTGCTCAAAGACCCGACCTCGCCCAACGTATCCCCCAATATATGCTTGCTTCTTATCTGCATGTAAAGCCTGAAACTATCAGCCGAATCAGGAAAAAACTCAGCTCTCCTACTTTATTGACCTAGGTCAACGAATGTTCACGTATAGTTTGATAAGTTTGCACATAACAAACAAATCAACCATCGTATGAATCAGATTGAATTGCTGGTGAAGCAAACCGAAAGCGCTTATGACTGGGTAAACAAGCTCATTTCCGATATCACTGATGAAAAGTGGGATGTTATTCCAGAAGTAGTTGAATCAAGTGTAAGCTGGCAAACAGGACATCTGATTGTGAGTTATTACTATCATACCATTATGGTAACAGTAGGCCATCAGATGGATATTCTGCAACAGATGCCAATGAAAGACTATTCTCAGTTATTTCATAATACCTCCTCACACCAATCTGTCGGCAAAACAAAACCGGAAGATTTGAAAAAGCACTTGAAACTGATGGAGCAGAAATCAATCTATATCATACAATCTTTGAGTCTTGACGAACTTGAAAAGCCTTTAGTGCCTACACCCATGCCCCATCCTATTGCCAAAACCAAATTTGAAGCCATCGACTGGAACATCAAACACACAATGTGGCATTGCGGGCAATTAGGTATCCTGAAAAGGGTTGTGCATGAGCGATATGATTTTGGGCTGAGGTAGTTAAACTCAAATAAAAACATTCAATGTCACTCCTAGGTAGTTAAGGGAATCTCACAACTATGCATAAATTCAACTACAACTTAGATTTTAAAATTACTGATTTCCGGAAAAACCGGAGTTGTATCGTATTGGTGTGGGTGAGCAGGGGATCTTGAAAGAAAAAGATTTTGTCGGAGCAGATATGGCACCTAAGTATCTGCAAATGGGCTTCACCCGTGCGCGCCGCTACGCCAGCTATGCCAACGTACAGAAATATGCACAAGAGAAACCGAGAGAAGAGCCTGTTGAATATCCCTATTCAAGCGGTAGCAAGTTTAAGGATAATGATATATTGCCATATGAAGCTGATGCCTTGACCAACGAAAAAGCATAGGCGGCACAGGTGTTTAAGGAACTCCGGTTTAAGGCTAAGGATCATGCAGAATATAAAGCTTTGAAGAAGTGGTTCCGGGAGAAGTATTATAAATCCAATAAGTGAATTAGGGTCTAGAGCTTTTAATATATCGTCCCTACGGGACTTTGTGTATAATAGACGTGTACTTTCTACCGATATAACGTCCCTCTGGGACTAAAAATATTCTATTAGGGATACTATATTTAATAGTGTCTTTAATTTTAATTCAATAGTCTGGTATCAGTAAACTACATAAAACAAAAACCACCCTTTTGGGGTGGTTTTTTCGTGAAAGATTAAGAAAGAAAGAAAGTCGGAATCCCTATGAGCCACACATCTCGCAACCCTCAGGGTCGTCGAGTGAGCATTGCATAGCGGCGTATTGATACTCGTCATCACTATTAAAAGTTGCGGCGGATGCTGCTTTTGCCGTTTGTTCTTCGGCATATTTAGCATAATCTAATGGTTTTTCCTCTACGGTTGTAACCGCCGGTACTACCTCTGCAATCGCTTGTCTGTCTACTGTGAATTTCACAGCATCAGTAGCGGCTTTAGTTCTTAGGTAATACATACCGGTTTTCAAACCTGCTTTCCATGCGTAGAAGTGCATAGAAGTAAGTTTACCGAAATTCGCATTTTCCATAAAGATATTCAGAGACTGACTCTGGCAGATGTAAGCGCCACGGTCAGCAGCCATATCAATAATAGTTTTTTGCTTGATTTCCCAGGCAGTTTTGTAAATATCTTTCAGATTCTGCGGGATTTCAGGAATAGCCTGTACCGAGCCATTGGCAGCAATCAACTTGTTTTTCATTGTATCGTTCCAGAGACCAATTTTTACCAGGTCTTTCAACAAATGTTTGTTTACTACTACAAACTCACCCGACAATACACGACGGGTATAGATGTTTGAAGTATATGGTTCGAAACATTCGTTGTTGCCTAAAATCTGGCTGGTTGATGCTGTTGGCATAGGTGCCACTAAAAGCGAGTTACGCACACCATTCTGCTTCACTTTCTCACGAAGTTCTTCCCAGTTCCAACGACCTGAGTCAGGTGAAACACCCCACATGTCGAACTGGAAGATACCTTGCGAAATCGGAGAACCCTCCCATGTAGCATAAGGTCCGTCTTTTACTGCCATTTCCATCGATGCTTCCATTGCAGCATAGTAGATAGTCTCAAAAATATCTTTGTTCAATCGACGGGCTTCGTCAGATTCAAAAGGCATTCTTAATACAATCAACGCATCGGCTAATCCTTGTACACCCAAGCCAATAGGGCGGTGACGAAGATTGCTTTTTTCTGCTTCGGGAACAGGATAGTAATTGACATCAATTACTTTATTTAAGTTACGTGTGATAACCTTTGTAACTTCGTATAATTTCTGATGATCAAATTTCAAAAAGCCTGATTTCGCATCTTTTACAATATATTTTGGTAATGCAATTGATGCCAGGTTACATACAGCTACCTCGTCAGGCGCCGTGTATTCGATAATCTCGGTACACAGGTTTGAAGATTTGATGGTACCTAGATTCTTTTGATTTGATTTCTGGTTAGCCGCATCCTTGTATAACATGTAAGGGGTACCTGTTTCTACCTGCGATTCCATGATGGCAAACCAAAGATCCTGAGCTTTAATTGTTTTACGAGCTTTACCCTCTAACTCGTATTTTTGATATAATCTTTCAAATTCTTCTCCGTAGCACTCTGACAGACCCGGAGCCTCGTTAGGACAGAACAACGACCAGGTATCGTTGGCCTCAACGCGCTTCATGAATAAGTCAGATATCCAGAGAGCGTAGAACAAATCGCGGGCACGTAGTTCTTCCTTTCCGTGGTTTTTCTTTAACTCTAAAAACTCAAAAATATCGGCATG
>CBIHRH010000367.1:0-5685 GCA_966212365.1 uncultured Emticicia sp.
AGTTTTTATGCCCGAACTTCATTCAATCATTATTAAGACCTTAAATACTGATTCGGAATATTCGGTAGTGTATAATCAAGACCAAATGCATATTTCAACAAAAGAGACACGGTTTCAGCTACTGTAGTTTCGCTTCTTTGCATTTGAGGAAGAAGCCCCATCATGGCATAGCTAATTGGATTAACAGCCGGAATAAATGTCTCCCATGGATAATCTTTACCCCAAACCAAACCTCTTACTGTAGTATTTAAGTCTGCTGAATGAGACAAGAGGAAATGCAGCATTTCCTTTGATTGATTCAATATCTGGTTTACTGTATGAAAAATCGGCGTTTGTCCACCAAAACCATTTTCGTCAATACCTGCTTTCGCATTTATATTGGCTCCTTTACGCAATAGAACAGTTGCACAATTAGCATGATTGAATTCAGCACAGATATGTAGGAGCGAGACCTTCTCTAAAGGAGTAAAGGCACTGCGAAGGGTATAGGGTTGATGAACTGCCTCCGGAGTTTCATTCAGGAAGTATTCCAATGCGGGGGCATCATCCAATAGTATGGCAAGGAGTATTTTATCTTCAAAAATCAGCCCGTAATCCACAAAGACTTTTACGCATTCTTTAAAACGCGGACCTCTCAGATATTCACTCGTAAGCTCATAAATAAGTGGCTCGTTTCTGAAATAATCATTCGGGTTAATGCCATTTTCAAAGCAATTCCGCATGTCTTCAACTGAATGTTCTTCAATGGCACCTATGAGTTTTTCAAGGTAGTTCATGGATTCAAAGGGTTTTCAGTAAAATGAATGAAAAATCTATGAATTGCTATTCTACCAATCTATGACCAGTAGAATATCAAGTTTACATGAATTTACGAAAAAGTCACGAAAAATAAAATATTTTCGTAGATTATATTATTTAATAAACCCAATCGATAATACCAGAGAACGTGTTGAAACCTGTAGGTTTTTAGATGCGTCGTTATTATAACTGATATTATAATTGATAGGATTGGTTATTTCAAAGCGGCCCTCGATAAAGAAATGATTAAACTCAAAACCTATCCCGGCACTTACACCCACAGAAGGATGTTTAAACAGATCTTTTTTGAAATCTATTACATTCCCTTGTTCGTCTTTGACCTTATAGGTTTTAACTGCAGTTAGCAGTTCATCATTAAAATTGATAGGAAATTCAATCATCGGGCCTGCAAAAATTCTGCCTTGTCTGAAACGTATGCCAAGAAGCACGGGTACATCAACTACTGAATAGGCAGCATTTACTCGTTTATACAATTTGCCATCGCTTTGCAGAATATCAAACCTGCCGCCTTTTCTGTTGTAAAGTACTTCGGGTTGCAAATAAAAAGAGCCACGGGTGGTACGGATAAAGAATCCGCCAAGGTAGCCCATTACCATTTCGCTATTTGTTAATAGATTGTCATTAACGGTACTGCCATTGACCAATAAAGGTGTACCACTTGAAGTAACTCTGGTAACGGCTATTTCTTTAATAGAGAAACTATTCAAATCAATACCACCTCTGATACCCCATTGAAACCCCAGATTATCACGTCTATATTCTTCCATAGACCGGTCAGTTGTATCTCTTTGTGGCTTCTTGCGTTTTTTCTGTGGTTTCTCGTCATTGATCACAAAAGGAGTCACTTTTACTGAATCTTTCTGAACCCCTACAGTATCTTTTGGTACTTGTGCTAATAGTGAAGTATATATCAAACTCAATAGTACTAATAATCGTAATTTCATAAATGGTTAATGAGTAGTGAGAATAAAACTTTTAAGGGTTAAACCGAAACAATTCATGCAAAAATCACGCCATATCGCTGTCTTACTCAGCAATACGGCTGCCATAAGGAGGGTCTATTTACCACCTATAATGGCCACCGTAAAACGCACCACACATACCAGTTTTTGTTCATCATTGGTGATTTTTATATCCCAGATATGCGTGGTTCTACCTAAATGTAAAGGGATAGCTTTAGCATATACCCAATTGCCGCTACTAACAGAACGAATATGATTGGCATTAATTTCAAGCCCTACTGCTTGTTGTTTGGTCGGGTCATCTAAAGTCAGAAATGAGGCAATGCTACCTAGTGTTTCTGCCAGTGCTACCGATGCCCCACCATGCAAAATACCAAAAGGTTGAGTAGTACGTTCGTTAACGGGCATTTTGGCAGTTATATAGTCTTCTCCGATTTCTACAAATTCTATACCGAGGTGGTCGCTCATTGAATTTGTGCCTAATGTTTTCAATTTTTCAAAATCAAGATGCTTTTTGAACATGGTAGTATGATTGATTTAGGTTTAAGTCTCCTTAAAAAATCCTGAAAAAGTGCAATATCTAACCCAAAATTTTCGTAAATTTGGAGACCTTTTTTTATTGAAGTCTAAAGCTAAGTTTTGTTTTAGAAAATTCAATATTTTATTTGATTAATCTAAAAATTACCCAAATTGTCAACAAAAACGATTTATCTGATTCGCCACGGGGAGACTGAATATAACCGTATGGGAATAGTACAAGGAAGTGGTGTAGATTCTGACCTTAACGAATTAGGACTTTCACAGGCACGTGCTTTTTTTGATGCCTACCAGCATCTCTCTTTTCATAAAATCTATACTTCCAAACTCCGCCGCACAGTTCAAAGCGTGCAACATTTTATCGACTTAGGTATTCCATACGAAAGCTTTGAAGGATTGAACGAGATAAGCTGGGGTGAAAAGGAGGGTAAAGCACCTAATTATCAGGAAGACGAGTTTTATTTAGATGTTTTGCAGCGATGGAAAAAAGGTGAAACCAATATTCCGGCAGCTAAGGGTGGTGAAACACCAGAAGAAGTAGCCGCCAGGCAGAAAATAGCTTTTGAAGCGATATTATCCCGTCCGGAAGAAGAGCTGGTATTAGTTGCTATGCACGGCCGCGCTATCAGGATTTTATTGACTCATTTATTGGATCTTCCGCTTTCGGCGATGGACGACTTTGAACATAGCAACCTTTGTTTGCACAAACTTACCTATTCTTACGAAACAAAAGCGTTTACTTTAGAGATAAGAAATGATATTTCTCACCTGATGGTTTTAGCTGAATAGGCATATCTCCGTTTATAGAAGCATATCTCCATTGATGTAGAAAAAACGCGCTCAGTCGCTTTTTACGTTATTTTTATGATATTTGAAAAGCTATTCAGTTTTAAAACAAGAACAATTCTTTTAAAACAGAGCCATATTTCTGATGAATAAAAATAAATTATACTGGTTTTTTCAAATAGTAGGGTGGTCGTTGTACAATATCAATGAGATATTGCAGTATAGCCTGCAGTATGGCTACGACAACTCTATGGTGTTTAATGCCCTGGCTAATATTGTTCTTTCCATATTTGTTACTCATCTGTTTCGTATTGTCGTTAAAAAATTCAATTGGGTGAAGTTTAATTTACCGCAATTGGCGCTTAGAGTAGGGGTTGGTGTGTTTTTCATGACTATGATTCTGGTAACACTGAATCTGCCTTTAGATGCTAAATATGTAGGAGAATTATTGAATGAGAAACCCATTCTCGTAATAGAATATTTTATCAATCTTGCCAAACCGTTTTTAGTATGGGCCTTGATTTATATGTTCTATAATTATTCAGAAGAAAAAAGGCAACGCGAGATAGAGGAGCTGAAATTAAAATCATCCATCAAAGAGACAGAGGCTAAGGTATTAAGAGCGCAGATGAACCCACACTTCATGTTCAATGCCCTGAATAGTATCAGAGCTTTAGTGCTCGAAGACCCCACAAGAGCCCAACAGGGAATCACCCAATTATCTAATATATTGAGAAGTTCACTTCTGGCAGATAGGCGCAAGACCGTAGCCTTGAAAGAAGAACTTCGTACCATTGAAGACTATCTGGCTCTGGAAAAAGTGCGTTATGAAGAGCGTCTGCAAATGAAGTGGGACATCGCTCCCGAAACCCAGAACATTCAGGTACCACCCATGATGTTGCAAACATTGGTAGAAAATGCCATCAAACACGGTGTACAGAAAGCAATCAACTGGGGGTTTGTAGAAATCAATACGAGTATAGCAGATAATAAACTATATATTAAAATACGGAATACAGGACAATTGCAAGGTACTGAGTCGAAATCAGAATCAGGGGGATTTGGTTTGAAAAATACGGCTCAACGCTTAGATTTGCTCTACGGTAGTGACGCCTCATTTAAAATCTATCAGGAAGATAGCCTGACAGTTTGCGCCGAAATCATGATTCCATTGAGTAGTGCCGAGATTCGTAGTGTGATTTCGGAGACCAAAAGTATCGCACCTGCCGTAACTACCAACTAATTTTATTCACCAATTAAATACTCATCGCACCGGCGACCCGGTCAAAATTTACGATGAAAGCACTTATTATAGATGATGAACGTTTAGCACGTAATGAATTGCGTCGTTTGTTAGAAAACTTTCCTAAAATAGTAGGAGAGGCCGCCAATGCAGAGGAAGCTCTTAATCAGATAGATGAATTACAACCGGATTTGTTGTTTCTGGATATTCAGATGCCGGGTAAAAACGGATTTGAATTACTGGAAGCCATTGAAGGAAAAGTACCTGAGGTAATCTTTACAACAGCTTATGACGAATACGCACTCAAGGCTTTTGAGTTTAATGCATTAGACTATTTGCTAAAGCCAATTGATACACAGCGCCTGGCTGAGGCTATTCAGCGTGTAGAAGAAGAACAATTGCATGAAATAGAACGCAAGGAAGGTGTTAAGCTATTAGGCGAAAGCGATCAGGTATTTGTGAAAGATGGTGAAAAGTGCTGGTTTGTAAAATTGGGTAAAGTGCGTTTATTTGAATCTATGGGCAATTATGTTCGCCTGCATTTTGATGATCAGAAACCAATGATTCTGAAATCTTTGAACAGTCTGGAAGAACGTCTTGACCCTAAAATCTATTTCAGAGCTAACCGTAAGCATATCATTAATCTGGCCTGGATTGATAAAATAGAACCCTGGTTTTCAGGTGGTTTATTAGTTACGCTAAAACACGCTGAAAAAACGTCGAACCCTGAGAAAATAGAAATCTCCCGCCGTCAGGCTATTAAGTTTAAGGATTTAATGAGCTTGTAGGAGAGGGTTTATTATATAAGAAGTCGCCAATTTTATACTTTATTAAATTGGCGACTTCTTTTGTTTATGACGACTGATTCTAGTTGTAATTTTTTTATAATACATGTTTAATTTGGTAGAATTTAGTATCAGTAATATTTTGTAATAAACATATACAAAATAATTATTATCTTCATTAATGTTGAATTTTTAGAAGAATCGCCGAATAATCTTCCAAATAAATGTAGCTACACAGATTATTTAATATTTCTTATATTATTCCTGACGAATTTTTAAATAACAACTCCAGCTGTTTTAATCAGATACAATTTTTGAAAGATGAATTTATTGCCGTAAAATTGCGTTATAAAATCATAAACGGATATATCGTTTAAAACAGTTTTTTACGTTAATTGTTTATTAAAGTAAAGCAGGTTTTTTAAGAATTTGATAATTAGAAGGTAACAAAAGTATTTTCTAAAATTTGTAGGAAATTCTTTGTTCAGAAAACTTATTCTTAAGAAATTTGTACAATACAATCTCCAATACTCCATAATGAGCGACGAAATAA
>CBIHRH010000368.1:0-5685 GCA_966212365.1 uncultured Emticicia sp.
TACAAAGATTTCATCATCAATACAGTAGTTATTCGTCCTGACAGCCCGGTTCTTTTACCAGATGGTTCAGTGAATCCGGCTGCTGCAGCTGATATTTTAGGTGGCAAAACTCAGGCATTCCAGTTGTATACCAATGCTGCTGATAAGGTTTCAATTCAAGGGGTGAGTGCAGGCTTATCTTATTTATTGCCAAAGAGTTACCGTTTGAATACCAACCTTACATGGACTAGTTTTAATCTGTTAAATGCTAACCCAAGCAATATTCCGGCGTTTAATACTCCGAAATGGAAAACCAATTTGTCGTTCGGCAATCCGAAACTGACAGATAAATTTGGATTCAACGTGACATGGCACTGGCAAAGTGCTTTCGACTGGTATGGTACATTTACTTCTAATTTCCCGGGTAGAATCAATGCTTATAGTTTATTAGATGCGCAAGTGAGTTACAAAGTACCCAGCATCAAATCTATTATTAAGCTAGGTGCATCAAATCTGACTAACCAATACATCGTCCAAGCCTATGGCTCTCCGGCTGTGGGTGGCTTGTATTATGTAAGTCTGAATTTTGATGAATTATTGCGATAAATCCATTCAGGGATACACTTATAAACATAGGTGTATCCCACGCTTTATAAATGAAGTCGTTTAGGATTGTTCCTTTCGTTTAAAAATGTGTTGTTTTGGCTGTGCCTGCATCAAATGATTTCAACCGTAGCGATGCTACGCTTTCATCATTTGATTTGGCTCGCTCAAAACACCCCTATTTTTAAACAGAAACGAAAATCCTAAACGACTTCCATAAAAAATCCTCAACAATGAAAGTTTTTGAATTATTATCTCAGAAATTAAAGTATTGGTTTGTACTGTTCAGTTGTCCAATAATGTTTTCTTGCAGTAGCGATAATAGTGATGAAATGGTTAAAATATTGGGACAAATCCACAAAGACAATTTTAAAAAAGAGAATCCATTTTACCCGGAAGCCGAGTTAGTGTTTTTCGATTCAATGGTTGCTGTGACTAAAAATGATCCTTATAAAAACTTTATTTCAGAATATTATAAGGCTAATTCTTATCTGAAAGTGGGCGAAGAAGCAAAAGCTGTAGCTCTTTTAGAAAAACTTTTACCACTGTCGTTGACTAAGTATAATGGGAATGTCGATAAGGTAATGAATAGTCTGGGCATTGCGAATTTACGTTTAGCCGAACGCCAGAACTGTGTCAATAACCATACAACTGAATCATGCCTTATTCCGATTGTGAATAGTGGAGTGCATAGATTGAAGGCAGGTTCGCGCAGGGCTATTGAGGTGTATACTGGTATTCTTGCAAGAATTCCCAATGATTATGAGGCAAGATATTTACTGAATATGGCATATATGACCATCGGCGAATACCCTGACAAAGTCCCTGCAGAATTCCTGATTCCGAATCTGGATAAAGATATGTCAGGCGTGAGTGTTAAACCTTTTGTTGATGTAGCGCCAGATTTAGGCTTGAATAAGAAGAATAAAGCAGGCGGTGTGATAGTTGAAGATTTTAATAATGATGGGTATCTTGACATAATTACGTCAGACTGGGGTTTGGATGGTACTATGCACTATTTTAAAAATAATGCCAACAATACTTTTACAGATGTATCAGAAAAATCAGGATTGTCAAGATTCAAAGGAGGTTTGAATATCATGCAAACCGATTATAACAACGATGGACTGATAGATATTTTTGTGGCGAGAGGGGCATGGATGCCTGATCCATTTGGCAAACAACCTAATTCATTGTTGAGAAATAACGGAAACGGAACTTTTTCGGATATAACCATTGATGCCGGTTTACTTTCTTTCCACCCGACACAAGCAGCAGCATGGAGAGATTTTAATAATGATGGATGGCTAGACTTATTTATTGGTAACGAGACTAAAAGTCTAGGCGAAATGCATGGTTGCGAACTATATATCAATAATAAAAACGGGACTTTTACTGATATAGCGGAAGAGGTCGGCTGTAAGATAAATACCTTTATCAAAGGTGTTACGGTAGCTGATTATGACAATGATGGGTGGCAGGATATTTTTCTTTCTACCTTGCAGGAAACCAAAGTGCTTTTGAAAAATAAAGGTATTCAGAAGAATGGTAAGGTAGTATTTGAAGACGTAACCCATAAAGCAGGATTAGGAGAAGTATTCCGGTTTACATTCCCGACATGGTTCTGGGATTTTGACAACGATGGATGGCAGGATATTTTTATTTGCGGTTATCAGTTTGACGGGTCATTAAGTGCTTCTTATACTTCAGACCTATTGGGTATCCCGAATTTAGCGAGTAAAATGTATCTATTCAGAAACAAACATGATGGAACATTTGAAGACGTATCGGTTGAGGCAGGGGTGAATCATAGCATATTTGCGATGGGTTCAAATTTTGGTGACATAGACAATGATGGCTATCTGGATATGTATTTAGGTACAGGCAACCCCGAGTATCAATCGCTTGTGCCGAACAAACTATATAAAAATATTGATGGCAAAAGATTTGCTGATGTAACTATTTCAGGCAGGGTGGGTAATCTTCAAAAAGGACACGCGGTTGGAATTTCAGACCTGGATAATGATGGCGACCAGGATATTTTTATAGAAGTAGGAGGGGCTTATACAGGAGATGCCTACAACAATTCGCTTTACCTGAATCCAGGACAAAATGATAATCGCTGGATTAAGCTGAAATTGGAGGGTAAAGAAAGCAATCGCCCGGCAATTGGTGCCAGAATTAAAGTTACGTTTAAAGAAAATGGGAAGACCCGTTCGGTTTATCAGGATGTAAATTCAGGAGGCAGCTTTGGTTCTTCTTCATTAAGAAGAGAGATAGGAATCGGACAAGCCAATATGATTGACGAAATCATGATTACCTGGCCGCGCACTAAAAAGAAACAGGTTTTCAGAAATATAAAACCGAATCAGTTCCTGAAAATAACAGAAGGTAGTGATGCATTGGAAGAAATTAACCTGAAAAGCCTTAACTTTGATAGTAACAATAAAACAATACCGATTTGTGTTACTCCTACGGGTAAATTAATTTGATTTGCAGGAGTTTAAACGCTGTCATTTAATGCATATGAGTACAAGTAATTCACTATTGATTAATCCTTTTTCTCCGAAACATACATTTGAAGACAAACTTTTCTTCTGGCTTCGTTTTGGCGTTTTGGGTTGTTTCGTAGGACATGGTTTTTGGGGTGTGGCGACGAAGAAAGGCTGGTTACCGTTCTTTAAAGTTTTCTTTATCAACGAACCTACTGCCTATAGCTTCATGCCGCTGGTTGGTACAATGGATATTCTGATTGGTCTGATTGTATTTATCTATCCAAACAGTGCGCTTTTACTTTGGGCATCTTTCTGGACAATATTTACAGCCTTATTACGCCCATCAGCAAGTATGGGGATGTCAGAGTTCTTTGAGCGTGCAGGTAATTTTGGAATACCTATTCTTTTCTTACTGGTTTACGGATTTCCGGCTCAAGGTGAGAAGTGGTTTTCAAAACTAAAACCACTGGCATCCATATCATTGCAGCAGGCTTACACCATTGAGTGGGTATCACGTTTAAGCTTATTCAGTTTGTTGGCAGGGCATGGTGGGTTGGCAGTATTCATGAATCATCCGACCTTGATTAAGAATATGACCGGAGTCGGTTTGCCAATGACCGGCATAAACTTACAGATTTTTGGATTGTTTGAGATTGTGCTAGCCTTTCTGGTATTGCTTAAACCACGTATTCCGGGCTTATTGATATTCATTTGCTTATATAAACTGGGATTCGAATTGCTTTTCCCGATTGTAGGAACAGCCAAAGATATTTTTGAAACAATTGAGCGCATGGGCGACTATGTACTGCCTATGATTCTATTTGAATATTATCGCTCTAAATACTATAGTCAAACTAAGCACCAGGCATCGGTTTCAAATACCTGATATACCTTTAATTAACCTAAACTATGACCTTAACCGCGGAAAACGAATTAAAACAAGAAGTACTTTCTTCCAATATCAGAGTGTTGGCATTTATACTTTGCCTCATCAGCTATGCTTTTGGTGGGACGGTTTCCACTTTAATGTCAGTGTATTTACCAGTAGCTATACCTGAATTATTGAATGAAAAAGTTTCAGAAGCACGTTTGGGTGAGGTAGGGGCTTATATCAGTGCAGTATCATTATATGGCTGGATGATAGGAGGTATCTTGTTTGGGGTAGTAAGCGATAAAATAGGCCGTAAAAAGGTATTGGTATTAGTAACGGGTTTGTATGGAGTATCCACTCTGTTGACTGTTTTTGTACCCAACTGGTATTTGCTGATGGTTTATCGGTTTTTCTCAGGCATGGGTGTAGGTGGGGTTTTGTTGGTATCAACCGTTTATATCTCTGAAATATGGGTAGAGAAAACCCGTCCAATCATAGTAGGGATTTTAGCAGTGGCTTTTCCGGTAGGTATAGTGGCTTCTGGCGGATTGAGTAAGCTTTTTGCAGAATGGCGAAACGCTTTCTGGATAGGTTTAATACCAATTGCAGTAGCAATACTGATAGGATTGCTACTGCCGGAATCTCCTAAATGGAAAAATCTGAAACATGTTGAGAAATCATCATCAGGTGGTTTATTTAATGAAGTCTATCGCCCTAATTTGATTAAAGGTTCCATCATCTTCGGTGCAGTGCTGATAGGTTTATGGGGTATATTCTCATGGTTACCAACGTGGGTACAAACCTTATTACCTCCAGGACAAACGGGACAAAGCGAAAGAGGTAATACCATGATGCTATTAGGAATTGGGGGTATTGTCGGAGGAGTTTTATCAGGTTTTCTGATTCGTGCCTTGGGCAACCGTAAAACATTGATGTTGACATTTATAGGCTTAGTAGGGGCATGTTGCCTGTTATTTCTGACCAATAAAACATTTACCCCGATTATTTATGTAGAAACGGCTTTGCTAACCCTTTGTTTTGGTATTAGCCAAGGCTCATTATCTAGTTATATACCAGAGTTATTTCCGACTGTTATCAGAGCTACGGCAACAGGTTTTTGCTTTAATGCCGGGCGATTCTTTACAGCTACTGCGGTGTTCTTTGTAGGTGCGTTGGTTACGGCTTTTGGAGGTTTTGGTAATGCTTTATTGGCATTTTCAGCCACTTTTATTGTTGCCTTGACTATGGCTTATTTCAGCAAAGATAAGGAGGCAAATTTAATTAATGCATAATTTAATAATCGTATGGCTTATATTCAATTACCCGAGGGCACAGTAGGAATGAGAGGATTGATGGCTTTTCGCCCACATCTCGCTCCACATTTAGGGGCATTTACCGAAGGGATTTTGTGCATTGAAGAAGGGCTGACTAAAGCTGAGCGTGAGATTATAGGCACATTGGTATCGAAGCTAAACGATTGCCAGTTATGCGAAGGAGTTCATGGAGCAGTAGCGGCTTGCTATTTAGACGATAACGAAGCATTGATTGAGCAAATTAAAGAAGATTATGGAAACGCACCGATTTCGGATAAACTAAAGGCTCTGCTTTCTATTGCGGCTAGTGTACAAAAAGGTGGCAAATATGTGAAAGAAAGTCAGATAAACAGAGCTAAAGAATTAGGTGCAACAGATATAGAAATCCATGATACGGTTATTATAGCGGCTACTTTCTGTTTTT
>CBIHRH010000369.1:0-5675 GCA_966212365.1 uncultured Emticicia sp.
TTAGGGTCTAAAACTCTATTTCGTTCTAAATCAAGAACCTCGCCCTTTTCATTAATTATTCTTTTATTTGAATAAAAGTCGGACTTTTGAGCTAAGATTTGACTATACGCCTCAATGAATTCATTCGAAAAATCCCAAGTATTTGCTCTCGAATTAGATGTTTTGTTTAACTTGAAAATTTTAGTATTACTTGTTTTTAACTCTATTAAAGATATAAAATAAGAAACCCCTAAGAAGTCTACTTTAGGACTACCAGCTCCATCTGAATTTTCAATTCCAATTTTTTGCTCCGATATTAAATCTCTTATAAATTCTAATTTAACATTAAGCCCTATAATCCAGTTATTTTCTTTTAAAAAATGATGCCAAATAACCTCTTCACCCTGTTCTTTTATCTCACGAGTATTTCTATAGTATGAAAATGGTTCTTTTTCTTGGACCAAACAATTCTTCAAAAAGCAGTAGAATCCAAACACTGTCTTTTTTCTTTGAGAAAATAAAATTGCTTTAATATCCTCACTAGATAAAGTTGTTTGCTCAACTAAAGACATTATATCTTTTATTTTGTTAGCTTTATCTTTGCTCTTAAATTCAAAAAAATATCCCTCAAAACTTAAAGCTTGATATTTTTTGTGAAAATCGCCTAAGTCCACTAAATCTTTAAACCCATTTAGAAAATTTACCATTTTCCAAAAGTTTCTAACATTATCTCCAGAGTTGAAATCTATTATAACATCTTTCCCTTTAGCAATTTTTACATTATCGCTATTGTCTACTTTTCTAAACTCTAATCTAGGCAGATATTTATTATTGGTATTTGACTTATAGAATGAAACTTTGCAAAGTGTTTTAACTTGAGATTTTTCAACAAGGACAAAACCATCATAAATTTTATTTCCATTGGTTTCTTTTATTCGACAGTTATTTTTGCCAATAATTTCTTCAATGTATATACTGGAAATATCACCATGTTGAATATCAAAATATTCATGGTAATTGTTTGATATAAGTATAGCCATAAAACATCCTTCGATAAAATATAAAGGTAATATTTATTGTTTATTAAGTGGTACAAACTTTATAATAACTTAATTATTGCAAAAAATAAAGACGAGATATTATTATAAAAACACATGCCTTTTCCTCCGTCTATCTCCCCTCACTCCACCCACAACCATTTATCTCTATCTAAGTAGAAAAGTTTTTCAGCAAACAACACCTAAAAGAATTTCCATAAAAAGATTTTTTTATCTTTTGCTTGCTTTAATGTCTTAACTTTTGAAATACACTAATCAACTTTTTCGTAGCAATTTCCACTTTTAAATATATTATCAAATTAAGCTATTTACTTTTCGGGAAATAAACTATAAAATGAAATTGTTTAGGCTGTGTGCAGCAATTGATAAAAGCACTTTTAAATAAGTTTTACAGACCTTTACAACCACCTCCCCCTAGAATAAACGATGAAAAATCGTTTATTCTAGGGTACTACTCCTTGAAAAGGAGGAGAAACTTAAAAGCAGAACTTGTAAGTACATTATGGCCTATCGAGACAGGGTGGTCAGTCGTTGCCGTTGGGAGAGGTGTAATAGTCTGATTATATCAAAAACATCCTTATAAACTTTGAAAACACAATCCTAAATCGGAAATTTAGTAAACGACTAGTTTTAAATTATAATTTACAACTAGTCGTCCATATAACAACTACTGTAATGGAAGAAGAAAATAAAGTTAACACAGGTAGAAGATGTATAACTTATGCTGCAAAAGTTCCAGCGTCCAAAATGGAATCGAAAAAGGTTACCAATATGGTGGGAACCTTTTTGAATCAAGGGTGTGTGAAAGTAAAAATCAGTGAAAATGAACCAGAAAAGGTTACCAATGCGGTGGGAACCTTTTTAAAAATAGAGTCTGTGCAAGTAAAAATCAGTGAAAATGAACCAGAAAAGGTTACCAATATGGTGGGAACCTTTTTGAATAAGGGCAGTTATGGTTTCGAGATTATCAGACCAATAGCCTCCAGAGCGGAACTGGAAAAGGTAGCCTCTACGGTGGCTACCTTTTTGCCGGAGGACAGTGATGACTTGCAGAAAATCGGAGTTAGGACTAAAGAGGTTTATATTAGTTCAAACCCAACGCTATCCATTTTTTCCTTAACTTAGCGGAAAAGTTTTTCAACAAACAATACCTGAGAGATTTCTATGAAACGCGCGTTTTTTCTTTTGCTTTCTTTAATGCCTTTACTGGCTTTTGCCCAAAAATCGTTAAACCCTGATGTTCAGTCGGCTATTAATCAGATTGATACGAATCGTATAAAAGCCCATGTGGTGTTTCTGGCTGATGATAAACTGAAAGGCAGACAGCCTGGCAAAGAGGGTTATATGATGGCAGTAGAGTATATAGAGAAGCAATATAAAGAAATAGGCTTGCAATCTGCCGGAGAAAATGGCACTTATCGCCAAAAAGTAACGCTAAGAAAAAGCAAATTGAATAAAGATAAAACGGCATTGGTATTGACCTTACCGAATGGGGATAAAAAGCCTTTGACATTAGGTACAGACTTCTATGTATATCCTCATCCTGAAAAAAAATCTATTGATTTTGAAGCACCACTGGCTTTTGTAGGCACCGGTTTTGATGCACCGAAAATCAAGATTGAGGATTATAAAGGTTTGGATGTAAAAGGTAAAATAGTAGTTATTCTGCGCAAAGTACCTGATAATCTATCGGCTAATGTGAGGTTGCACTTGCAATATCCGGCAACTTTGCAGGAATTTGCAGCTAAAAATGGCGCTATCGGCGTTTTGGTTTGTAACTATACCACCAATACCGTTCAGTTTAAAGCCATCACTAATAATATGTCGGCAAATGGTATCGGTGCTTCTATTCTGCCTGATGGCACACGAGCCAGCTCTGCGTCTGCTTTTGGTGGCAGGATTCAGGCGGCTGGCGGTATTTCGGTAGCTTTATTGAAAGAATTGATGCAGGCTGAAGGTGAAGATTTAGATACTATCTGGCAATCGTTAGAGAAAGGGGCTTATGTGAGCAAAACCTTGAAAAGTTCTATCGGTGGACATTATGAATCTAACTTCGAAGACATTGAAAGCTACAATGTGATTGGCAAATTTGAAGGCTCTGACCCTAAATTGAAAAATGAATTTGTGATTCACTCAGGCCACCTCGACCATGTAGGTGTCGGCAAGCCTGTAAATGGCGACTCTATCTATAATGGGGCGCATGATAATGCCTCGGGAGTGGCTTGTGCTTTGGAAATTGCCCGTGCTTACTCAAAATTGGCAACCAAACCTAAACGCTCGATTGTATTTGCTCTGATGACAGCTGAAGAATTAGGACTCTTAGGCTCTGGCTATTTCACGGCTTTACCAACCCTACCAAAAGACAAAATTGTGGCTGATATTAATACAGATATGCCTACACTGATTGCCCCTTTAGAATCAGTAGCACCTCTGGGCGCCGAGCATAGCAGTTTATGGAAAGTAGTAGAAGAGGCAGCCAGTTATGTAGGTTTAAACGTAGAAACTGACCCGGACCCAACCGAGGGGCGTTTTGTAAGAAGCGACCAGTATAATTTCGTAAAAGCGGGTATCCCTGCCATACACATTAAATACGGTTATAAGAAAACCACTATCGAGAAAGATCTGGCAGCCAAAGTGAAAGTATGGAGAGACGCCAATTATCATAAACCATCCGATGAGGTAAATAACACATTCATGTGGTCGGCCGGGAAGAAATATGCGCAGGTGAATTTTCTGGTAAGCTATCTGGTAGCGCAAAATCCTGAAAGACCAACCTGGAATAAAGGAGATTTTTTTGAGACAAACGTAGGAAAATGATACCTTTGCAAGGTTGAACAAATTAAACAATTCTAATGGCTCATCACTGCTACTTTAATGGCAAAATTGGCTCGGTAGAGCAAACGAGTGTACATATTACTGACCTTGGGCTACTACGTGGCTACGGTCTTTTCGATTATTTCCGTACTTACAATGGCCGTCCGTTTCAGTGGGACTGGTATTGGGAGAGATACGAGCGCTCGGCAAGGCTTTTGCGTTTACCGAACCCGATTCAGAAAGAGGAAGCCTATACCGTAGTGATGCAGCTGATTGAAAAGTCGGGCCTGGATGATTGTGCCATTCGTTTTATACTGACTGGTGGGTATTCAGAAGATAGTGTTTCAAGTACTAGTCCGAATTTATTAATTATCAGCGAAGATATTCACCCGGTAAAACCTGAGGAGTATATCAATGGGATTAAAGTAATTGCTTATGATTTCGTGAGAGATTTGCCAGAGGTAAAAAGTACTGATTATAAGCATTTCATGATATTGCAGCAGGATATTAAAGCAGCGAAAGCTTCTGATGTGCTGTTTCACAAAAACGGGTATATCAGCGAATTGAGCCGTAGTAATGTATTTATATTCAAAGGAGATACCTTGATTACACCTGATACAGATATACTCAAAGGCATTACCAGACGTACAACTTTAGAACTGGCAGAAGGACACTTCAAAATTGAAGAGAGAGGAGTGACATTCACCGAATTATTAGAGGCGGATGAGGTATTTACTACAAGTACTACCAAGCGGGTATTACCTATTACCAGAGTTGACGACCATATTTTAGGTTCAGGCAAAATAGGGCAGAAAACCCAGTTTTTATTAGACCTGATTAATGAAAAAGTAAAAAATTGGTAAAATTTCACTTTTTTTCTTTGGCAGACTTGCTTCATTAGAGAGAAAACACTAATTTTGCACTCACATTTCAGGATTGACCCATAGTATAAGGGTAGTACAACAGATTTTGGTTCTGTATGTCTAGGTTCGAATCCTAGTGGGTCAACAACAAAAAGAGGTAGTTATTTGATAATCAAGTAATTACCTCTTTTGCTTTTGTACCTTATAAAATATTGCAAACAAAAGCACTAAGTAAAAGAGGATAACGTTTAAAATTCAGATTAATCGTAGCAATTCTTCATCTTAAAATATTCTTAATGAAAAAATTACTTTTAGTGGCATTGCTTAGTTGCGCAGTAAGTGCCGCTTATTCACAAACTGATACCTTGACTACTGACAAAGTAGCCGCTTATGTTGACAAACAGGTTGTAGTAAAAGGTCTAGTAGCAGGTGCCAGACGTTTTGAGACAGGCGAGCGAGCACCGTTGTTATTAATAAATTTAGACGAGGCTTATCCGAATACTCCTTTGACAGTTGTTTTGTATAAAGAGGTATTAGAAAAAGCTAAGATTGACGAACAAGCATTAACAGGTAAGAAAGTAGTTGCCAGTGGGAAGATAAGCGTTTTCAGAGGTCGTAATCAATTGGTGATTGAGAAACTGGAGGATTTGAAGATTAGTAATTAGTTGGTGTATGACGATTTTTCAAATCGTTTGTTACTAAAAGACGATTTGAAAAATCGTCATACACTAAAAACAACAAAGCCACTGCTATTCCTAGCAATGGCTTTGTTTATATTTAACTGATAGTTTTAACCAATCATTAAAGACTCTCTACGTCTCATTTTACCTGCCGGAATACCAAACATCATTTTGAAACGACGACAGAAATACGCTGTATCTTTATAACCTACTTCATGACCAATGGCACGGATACTTTTCTTCGAAGTACGTAAAAGCGTTACTGCAGCCTCCATACGTTG
>CBIHRH010000370.1:0-5674 GCA_966212365.1 uncultured Emticicia sp.
AGTTGTTTACTTCGTGCGCCATCATCCGTATTACCTTGCCATAGGCTTTCTTTTCTGCCTGTAGAATCTCGGCAGTCAGTTCTTCTATCATGACAAAATATCTCGGGAAACCTCTGTCTATAAAATGTGATTTCTGACATTTATAGGTCTGAATACCATTGAGTGAGATGGTCTTAGATTCACCAGTTTTAAGGGTGCTGATGGCTTGCAGTAATACTTTGTCGAAATCAAAAATAGACTTGCCAATGAGTTCTTTGGCTTCTAAACCTAATATCTCCGAAACCTTTGGGTTGATATTTGCAATATTATCATCAAAATCAAGAATCAGGATTCCGGTGGGGGAGGTCTGGACTAATTTTTCGAGGAAATAATGTTGCTGTTCCTGTTGGGTGCGTTCATGCCGGAGTTGTTCGACCATGCCATTGTAAACATCAATCAGTACATCCATTTCAATTTTGCCTACTTTCAGAAACTTTACACTGAAATCCTTGTCGCGCATGGCATCAACACCTGTCATCAACAATCGGATGGGAGCAATCAAATCATTGTATAATTGCCAGGCAATGAAGATTGAAATGAGTATAAAAACCTCGGAGACAATAAAATAAATCCTGTTTTCCTGAAAAATATAGAAAGAAAGGCCAATCATTATTGAGTGAATGACCACCATGAAAAGCAAAAACTTAGTCCGAATCTTCATCATGCGGGATATTATATTTCTCCAATCTACGATATAAAGCGCTGCGAGTCAAGCCGAGCGCCTTGGCTACCGTCATTACCTTGCCCTTATGAAACTCCAATGCCCGTCGTATCATCTGCACTTCCATTTCCTCCAAGGTCATGGTGCCTACTTCCGGCAACGCTACCGAGCTTGGTTTGCGGGCTGATGGTTGCCATTGGGCCTGAAAATCAGTTACCTCTAAAGTATCATGATTACTCACTAGGATAGTACGTTCAACCAGATTCTTTAATTGTCGGATATTGCCCGGCAAAGGCAATTGTTTCAGCCACTTCATGGCCTCTTGTGTCACCCGCAGATTCGGACGATTGTATATTTCACGCAGATTCTGCACAAAGAAATTCACCAGCAAAGGAATATCATTCGGGCGTTTGCGTAGGGGTGGGAGGTTAATCGTAATCAAGTTGATGCGGTATAGCAAATCTTCTCTGAATGAGTGCTTTTGAACGCTATCTTCCAGATTCTTATTTGTGGCGCAAACTACCCGCACATCTAAGGTCTTGGTGCGGCTACTGCCCAATACCTCATAGGTACGGTCTTGCAAGACGCGCAATAATTTTACCTGACTGCTCAAATCCAGGTCGCCGATTTCGTCAAGAAAAATCGTGCCTTTATTGGCCATTTCAAAACGTCCAACGCGGTCGTAGCGGGCGTCAGTGAAAGCACCTCGGACGTGTCCGAACATTTCTGATTCGAATAAACTCGTAGAGATTCCTCCTAAATTAACTTTCACAAAAGGCTTCCTGTTTCGTTGGCTATTCTGGTGAATGGCCTCTGCAATCAGTTCTTTACCCGTGCCACTTTCGCCCATAATCAGCACCGAGGCATCGGTAGAGGCTACCCGACCGATGGTTTCCAGTATCTTCAAAAACTCAGCATCTTCACCTATCAACTGACTGAAATTGTATTGGGCATCCAGTTTCTTGCGTGTCAGTGTCAGCGTTTTCTTTTCTGACAAATCCAATATGGTTCGGATAGACTGCATCAGATGCGCATTTTGCCAGGGTTTATTGATGAAATCGCTGGCGCCTAATTTCATACCTTTCACTGCCAGATCAATAGTAGCCCAACCGGTAATCAATATCACCGGAATGCTATTATTGATTTTCTTGATTTTATCTAATAGACTCAAACCATCGTCACCCGAGGTATCATTCGAGAAATTCATATCCAGAATAATCAAATCCGGGACCTCCAATTGTAAAAACGACAAAGCCTCCTGCTGTGAACCTACGGCAGTGAAATCGAAGCCCTCTTTTTTCATTAAGAGAGAGAGGGAGGTGCGCACGGCTATGTCATCGTCTATAATAAGGAGCATGGAGTCTGAATGAACCCCATCCCCAACAGTGGGGAAGGGGGTAAAAACCTCTCTGCGATTGTAAGGAGAATATCTTTTAGAAAGGTTCTTATCCCCTCCCCATTGTTGGGGAGAGTTAGGGTGGGGTATTTTATTTCTTGCAAATATAACCAATAAAAATCCTATGTCTATTCCTCGTGCAACGCAACAGCCGGATAAATCTCTGATGCCTGTTTACTCGGGAATAATGCACAAGTAATAACAAGAATATAAATAGAAATTATTGCCAGTACAATTCCCATAATATAGGTAAAAGCATCTAAATCAAAAACATTTAATAATGGGAATTGGATGGCAAAGAATAGGCCGAGGATAATTCCAAAGGTAGTGATAACAGCAGTTTCGCCAACAAAATGCCATAAGATATGACTTTTAGTAGCACCGATGGCCCTGCGAACACCAATCTCCTGCTTACGGCGACTGATAGTCTGGAATAGTACTCCAAACAACCCTAATGCTACATTGAAAATAAGGAAGCTGCAGACAATCAGCAATATCAGGATAGGTACCCAGATGATGCGGTTTTTATTAGCTTTCATATTATCTAAGTGCTGAATCTCCACCGACCAGTCTTTACCTAATTGTACAATAGCCTTTGATAATTGGGCTTCGGTTTCAACGGTAGTTCCCGGTTTTACTCTTACCAACATATCTGTATGCCAGTCATTGAGTGGTTCTAACATACATGCCGACTCTGCCTGAAAATCGTTCTCAAATTTGAAATGCCTGAGCACACCTATTACCTGTTTTCTATCGTCTTTTTCACCGATTATTTTCCCCAGGGCATTATCGTTGCCGAATAAATCATCTTTCATCTTTTGGGTAATCACTATCGGTTTGATTTTATTTACTTTGTCGCCCTCTGTAAACCAGCGGCCTTCCGATAATTTCATTTTCAATACGTCCGGATAGGTTGGGTCGACACTCATGAATTCAGGATGCGTTTCGCGGCCATTATACTTCATATTGCTATTAGAAGAACTAAAGCTATAAGGCATATTGCTAGAAGTAAATGAAAATGCTTCTATTCCCGGATAGTTTTTAAGTTTTTGTCTGACCAGATCCCGATAAATAGTTTTAAGACTATCACTATCGGTATTGAAATTAATAAAAACTGCCCAGACATTTTCGTGGTCAATGCCTGAAGGCTTTGAGTAATTACGGTAATTATAAAAGCTCAATGTCCAGACGGCAAATAATATGAGAAAGGATACGAAGATTTCGAGCATCATCAGGAAACTGCTCTTTTTCTTCTTCCATATTAGTTTAAAAAGATGTTTTAACATAATTGTAATGATTTGAATGTGATTGATTGAATAGCTACTTATTCTCCTCCTCTTAAAGCCGTTACCACCTGTAAACGAGACATACGCCAGGCCGGATAAACGCCGGATAGTAGCCCGAATACCAGACTTACGAGAATAGCTATGACAAAAACTTTCCAGTTGATGGTCAGGTCGGCATAATTAATCATTCCACTGGTATTGATAAAATAAATAACTCCTACAGAGAGAATCAACGCAATTATACCTCCAATCAGTGTAAGAATGATGTTTTCTGTAATAAACTGATAGGTAAGCACTTTGGAAGATGCCCCGAATGCCTTGCGGATACCGATTTCGGAGGCGCGCTCCATGATACGGCTGATGTTGACATTGACCAGATTAATGGCAGGCAACGACATAAACAATAAAGCAAAACCCACAAGCGCCATATAGAGATATGCCTTTTTTGTGTCGCCGTCAGAATCGGTAAACTGGCTCATAAATGAACCCACGTAAGTATCTGCAGTTGATTCTATTTTGTTGGGCTTAAACCACTTCTCATCGCTTGTGATAGGTACTTTGCGCATAATTGATTGATATTCGGCTTTGATTTTTGAGAAATCTTCCGGGCCATTAGCTAATAAGACCGCCATATAGTTGCCGTTCAAACCTTTTTTAGTATGGTCTCTTTTAGAAGTATTGTAAGGCAGATATACGTCTGAAGCCACATAGATGCGGGTAATAGGGCAGCCACGAACTACGCCGATGATGCGGTAGGTGATATTATCCAGCTCCATCGTTTTACCAACTGCTGATACCCCCTTGCCAAAGTATTTGTCGCGGGTATCATCGTTGATAACCATTACGAAATCGTTATTGTCGATATTTTGCTTGTTAAACGGCTTACCCTCCAGGAAATCAAAAGTGGTGATATTCCAGAAGTTAGCATCTGTATATTTATACATCAGTTTTATTTTATTCTGATTGGCGTAGGCATTCACCGTATTCGGATATGAAGCAAACCCTATCATTTGAGGGGTTGTCATTTTCAGAACATAATTCTCGAGGAAGTACATACTAACCGGGCCATTAGTTTGCCCGTTTTGTGTAGTATCTCGTTGAACCATTCTTTCGATATACAAAGACTTGTCCCGGTTCCATTCAGGGTATCCTGCTGAAACGAGATGGTCAATAAAAGAGGTAATTACTACTAACACCAATAAGGTGAAGCTGATGCCGAAAAGGCTGATAAACGTGAAGAATTTCCGACGTTTCAGTACGGCGAATGTTATTTTTAGATAATTTTTGAGCATTGGAGGAATATATTTAATGATTTAGTGAATGTTGTCTTGAACTTTGATTTAACTGATTTAAGGATTCACCTGATTGTTTTGAGAGGGTTTAAAGAATTTGAGGTTTTAATCAAATCATTTGGAATCAAAAAATCAGTGAAATCATGTCAATCAGTTCAAACGGACCGCCGTCTCGGCAAAGTTCAAGACAATTACATTACTTGCGTGCCATCAAACAGGCGTACTAAACGGTTGGTTTTCTTGGCCATGTTTTCGTCGTGCGTAACCATTACGATGGTAGTGCCGTCATTCCTGTTCAAACCAATGAGGATATCCATAATCTCGTTGCCCATGGCGCTGTCGAGGTTTCCGGTTGGCTCATCGGCTAAGATAATTTCCGGGCGACCTACGATTGCGCGGGCGATGGCAACACGCTGTTTTTGTCCACCTGATAATTGTGATGGATAGTGCTTCATGCGATTGCTCAGACCTACTTTCTGTAAGGCTTCTGTAGCTAATTGTGTGCGTTCGCTGGCTGATGCGGAGCGGTATAATAGGGGTAGCTCCACGTTATCCAGCACAGGTAAGTCATTGATGAGGTGATAGCTCTGGAAGATGAATCCTAGCTTCTGATTACGGAAACCAGCCAGTTTTTTATCAGAGAAATTACGGATGGTCTCGTTGTCGACCGTAATTTCTCCTTTTGAGGGTTCATCTAACAAACCCATGATGTTGAGCAGGGTACTTTTACCACAGCCAGATGGCCCCATAATGGACAGAAATTCTCCTTTACCAACCTCCAGATTAATTGCATTCAGGGCGAGGGTTTCGATGGTACTGGTACGATAAACTTTTTCGATGTTTTTTAACTTAATCATAATTGTATTTTATTTAATGAGTGATTCGTAGTTTTTGTCTGAACTATGATTGACCTGATTGTACTGATTTCGCTGATGTTTGGCTAGACGCGGCCTTCGACTCCGCTCACATATCTTTGAAGTTCATTGAAATTATTGGTAAA
>CBIHRH010000371.1:0-5665 GCA_966212365.1 uncultured Emticicia sp.
AAATGAGATAGGTTTATTGGCCGCGGCGTTTAATAAAATGCTGTCTCGTTTAGAGCAGTCGTTCGAGTTGCAAAAGAGTTTTGTTTCTCACGCTTCGCATGAATTACGTACACCTTTAGCCGCGTTAAAGTCAGAAGTAGAGATTAGTCTGGAAGAAAATCTGACCATCGAGCAGCATAAAGGTATTCTGCAGAATATCCGCCACGATATTAATCGACTGATAAATCTCTCGAACGATTTATTACAGATTGTGCGCCCGTTTAAGTCGCCATTAATCAACTTTGGTGAAGTACGTATTGATGATATTATTTTTCAGGCACAGGATGAATTAGGATTAAGTAAGCCTGAATATCGTGTTACAGTAAAATATGCTCAGGAACCAGAAGACGAAAACTCTATTATCGTTTTTGGTAACGAAGCTTTACTGAAAACGACTTTTATTAACCTGATAGACAATGCCTGTAAATATTCGCCAATGCAACAGGCAGAAGTAATCATCGATTTTAATAAAACCAATACCATCGTTATGATTAAAGATGAAGGTATGGGCATACCCAAAGAAGATTTAGAAACGATTTTTGAGCCTTTTTACCGCTCAAAAAATGCCCTGAATATTTCCGGCTTCGGTATAGGGCTTTCGGTTTGCAGTAAAATTGTAGAACTACACAAAGGTAAAATAAGTATTCAGAGTGCACTGAACGAAGGTACTAAAGTGACTGTACAACTACCAAACGCAGATAATAATTAGGCAGCGTTTTAATCTGGACTAGCTACATTTAACCTGGATTTAATTTTGGCTTATAATCGTTTTAATGGCTATAGTTGAAATTTGTATCAGAAAGTTCACCGGTGTCAGGTGAATAGTCCTTACAATTTTAAACTATTAGCAAAATGAGAAAGTCAGTTTTATTAGCAGCCTTAGCAGTTGCTGTCCTTTTCGCCCCTGTTACATTTGCCAAAGGAGGTAAACAACAACAAAATCCCAAAGAAAAAACCGCTAAAGTAGAGAAGAAAGAAACCAAAAGTGAGCAAAAAGTAGCAGACAATTCAAAGAAACATCATCATAAAAAAGCAAAAAAGGCTGCCTGACCGCCTTTTGAAACGCAACCCAAGGGCTACTTAATGAGTAGCCCTTATTTTTTATATTTTAATTCCTTCGGCCTGGAATCGTTTTTTTATGGATAGTAATAAATCAGATTTCATGGCAAAAGCTCTGGTTGAAGATTTGCACCAAACACTCAATCGTAGAGTAACCCATGAATCAGATAAATCAATTACCTGAACAAGAATAGGCGTAATTTGCGGAGTTGTTTCGTCGGGTACTTCTACCGTAACAACATTATAAAAATCTGGATGACTGATGGCTATTTCTTTGAGTAAATCCATCGCCCGGTCAATATCGGGTGCAACAATCTTTACATCTATCTGATTGCAGACTTTATCATCAATAATCGTTGAGTTAATCACGTAATCTTTTGTGATAACTGAATTAGGCACAATGATATGACGATTCTCGGCATTGTTGATGACAGTAAACTGTAAAGTAATATCTTCTACAATGCCGTGTTGCCCATTAGGTAACTGAATAGAATCACCAATACGGAAAGGTTTATAAATAACAATAAAAATACCACTCACAATATTTCCAAAAGTTTGTTGCGTAGCCAGACCTATTACTACCGATAAAATTCCAGCGCTTGCCCATAGGGTAGTAGCCAGTTTTTCCAGACCAGGAATCAGGTGAATAACCGCAATAATAGCTACCGCAAAAATGACAAAACTTATGGCATTTTTCAGAAAACTAAAAGTGGTGGGGTTAATACGCATATTATTCGCCGATGCTCTTGCATATCGGTTCAGTGCTTTGCGCGCCAATTGAGATAGCGCTAAAGCTACAATAAGAATAATGATGATGCTCACCGAATGAAAAAAGTCTAAGAAGAAACCGTGCATAACATTTGTGGATATTGATCATACAAAGTTAAGCGAACCTGCCTTAAATTACTAATTGACCTACAGGAAGCTAAGTATTCTTTGGCGGAAAGTCAGGAATTGCGTTATATTTGTCAAAATATAACGACCCTCTCTTACTACATGGAAGCTTATTTTTATCTTTTACTCTTTCTCCTGGCTATTGTGGCTTTTTTATATTCGTCGGTTGGGCATGGCGGCGCAAGTGGGTATCTGGCTGTAATGGCATTAGTGGGAGTAGCACCCTCAATGATGAAATCGTCGGCTTTGGTCATGAATCTGGCAGTGTCTTTATTTTCATTTATCGGATTTTATCGGGCAGGGCACTTTAAAATCAATTTGTTTCTCCCCTTTGCACTGGCAAGTATCCCGATGGCTTATCTGGGTGGTACTATGACACTCCCCGATACCATTTATAAAAAGATATTGGCCGTTTGTATATTAATCTCAATTGCCCGTTTGCTTTATCAGTTCCGTACCGAAGAAACGCCTAATCGGCCAGTGCCGTTGTGGGCAGCTTTAATGTCAGGGGCAGCTATTGGCTTATTGTCGGGGATGATAGGTATTGGGGGAGGTATCATTTTAAGTCCTTTAATGCTACTGATGCGTTGGGCAAAACTCAAAGAAACAGCGGCTGTATCGGCTTTGTTTATCTTCGTAAATTCGCTTTCGGGCTTATATGGACAATTATCTAAAGGAGGCATCCATCTCACGCCTGATTTGCAATGGGCAGTAGCTGCAACTATCGTCGGGGGCTTATTAGGTTCCTATTTTGGTAGCCAGCGATTTAATATTCCTACACTTCGTTATCTGCTGGCCTTCGGGTTGATTATTGCTTGTGTGAAGTTATTCCTTACCTGAAATCACAGTGTCTGATTGTGAATGGCGAATTAGTGAATAGGGATATGTAATTGAAAATTCAGCAGAAAACTATAGAAGATACTATTATCTTTCTACAGGAATACTATATTTGCTTCTGAATACTACGCCGTTCTAAGCGTATTACAACCATTCCTCAACCCTTTTGACTTACTGTATGTACAGAATAATCACTCTTCTTCTGGTGTTTTCTACGGCTATACAAGCCCAGCAAACCAATCTTAAACTCTGGTATAAACAACCTGCCAATAGTAAATGGACAAATGCTTTGCCTCTAGGCAACGGACGGGGAGGGGCAATGGTCTATGGAAACGTAGCTCATGAAACCTTGCAACTGAACGAATCTTCTTTCTGGTCGGGTGGGCCAAGCAGAAACGATAACCCCGAAGCCTTAGCTAATTTACCTGCTATTCGTCAGTTGATTTTTGAAGGAAAAAGTCAGGAAGCACAAGATTTAGCGCAAAAGCATATTATTGCCAAAAAGAATAATGGGCAGATGTTTTTGCCCATTGGCAATATCCAGTTAGATTTTCAGAATCATGAAAATTATACCAATTATCGGCGAGAACTGGATATTGAACAGGCTATTCAGACTACTACCTATCAGGCTAATGGCGTGAAATATACCCGTACAACTTTTATCTCCATTCCTGACCAGGTAATGGTTATTCGTCTGAATGCCAATAAACCCAAGAGTCTGTCTTTTACTTTATCTATGAATAGCCCTTTTAAAACGGCTGTTACCACTTTGCGTAATCAATTATCACTTTCAGGAATGGGTAAAGACCATGAGGGAGTAAAGGGAGAAGTACGTTTCAGAACCATTACAAAGATATTGCCTAATGACGGACGAACTACGAGGGGGGATACCAGCATTACAATCAATGATGCTTCTGCCGTAACTCTTTTGGTATCTATTGCCACCAATTTTATGAATTACCATGATGTGAGTGCCGATGAAAATAAAAGAGCAGAAGAGATTATAACTAAGACTGAAATGATGCCTTATGGCACTTTGTTTAATAACCATATCAAAGAATACCAACGATTTTTTAATCGGGTGAAATTGGATTTGGGAGCAACCGAAGCAGCTAAATTACCTACTGACGAGCGTCTGAAAGCTTTTGCGCAGGGCGACGACCCCAGTTTTGTATCATTGTATTTTCAGTTTGGTCGTTATTTACTGATTTCTTCTTCCCGTCCGGGTGGGCAGCCTGCCAATTTACAAGGCATCTGGAATGATAGGGTTAATCCACCCTGGGATAGCAAGTATACCATCAATATCAACACCGAAATGAACTATTGGCCTGCCGAACTCACTAACCTGACAGAAATGCATGAGCCGCTATTCGATATGATTAGGGAGTTATCAGAGACGGGTGTTCAAACAGCCAAAACCATGTACAATGCCAATGGCTGGGTAGCACATCATAACACAGACCTATGGCGTATCAATGGGGCAGTAGATGGCGCTTTCTGGGGCATGTGGCCGATGGGTGGCGCATGGCTAAGCCAGCATGTATGGCAACATTATTTATATACGGGAGATAAAGCTTTTTTGCAAAAGTATTATCCGGCTCTGAAAGATATTGCTACCTTTTATCATGATTTTCTGGTGGCTGAACCTACGCACCAATGGCTGGTAGTAACTCCAAGTAGCTCACCTGAAAACTCACCTGCAGGTCGCCCGAAATCTTCTATTACCGCAGGAGCTACGATGGATAATCAATTGGTATTTGATGTATTCTCCAATGCTATCAATGCGGCAAAGGTGCTGAAAACAGATGCCGATTTTGCCAATCAGATTAAGACTAAATTACAGCAAATACCACCGATGCAGATAGGGCAACACAACCAATTGCAGGAATGGATGGAAGATTTGGACGACCCCAAAGACCAGCATCGTCATATTTCGCATTTATATGGCCTTTTTCCATCAAATCAGGTTTCGCCTTATCAGCACCCTAATTTATTTGCGGCGGCTCGCACTTCTTTAATTTATAGAGGTGATGTTTCAACAGGTTGGTCTATGGGTTGGAAAGTAAACTGGTGGGCAAGACTCTTAGATGGAAATCGTGCTTATAAACTCATTACTGACCAACTATCACCTGCAGAAGTACCGGGCAGACAAGGGGGAGGTACCTACGATAATTTATTCGATGCACACCCGCCATTCCAGATTGATGGCAACTTTGGTTGCACCGCCGGAATCGCCGAAATGTTGATGCAAAGCCATGATGGCGCTATTCAGCTATTACCTGCACTGCCTGATAGATGGAGCGATGGTAGCGTAAGCGGTTTAAAAGCCAGAGGTGGTTTTGAGATTGTAAAAATGACCTGGAAGAGCGGCAGAATAACAGAGCTAATCATTAAATCTAAGATAGGAGGGAATTGCCGCTTGCGTGTGAGTCATTCGTTAAAAACCAATGTGCCTATGAAAAAAGCCAGTGGAAAGAATCAGAACCCATTCTTCCAGATAGCTTCCATCAAAGAGCCATTGGTATCACCAAAAGCCAATGTAGATGCCAGTTTTATTAAGGAGACTATTGTGTATGATTTACCGACGCAGGCCGGGAAGACTTATGTGTTGCGGGCTGGGAAGTGATGAAGTCTTTCTCCCCAACAGTTTGATTCCACCAAAAACCTCCCCAAAGACTTTGAAAACAGAAGCTTAAGTCGGAAATTTATGTATGAAATGCACAGTCTTGGATAGCCATCCACAACTATCCGTCCACAAAACAATTATTGACATGGAAAAAGAAGAAAAGTAACTCTAGGTAGGAGCGGAGGGACATGAAAAGGTTACCTCTATGGT
>CBIHRH010000372.1:0-5639 GCA_966212365.1 uncultured Emticicia sp.
TATGCATCAGCTCGGTATTACCGATATCAGGTGCCTGCGTATTAAATACAAAATGTCCGAAGGGTGTCATAGCCAGAATCTCGCTGATTTGTCCGAACTCGCATAGGCCTAGGTCTAATCCACCATCTTCTTCAGGTAGATGTAATCCCCACAACCCGGCTTTTTTAACTAAGGCTCTTTCTTGTTGCAGAACAGGCTCTATATAGGAGAAATTATGTGTAAGATTTTCGGTAGTTTCTAAAGGATATAACTCGTTGACTACAAATTCTTTGATTCGGGGTAATAGCGTGCTGATTTTCTCAGTAATAAACAAACGCTCCATAACTCAGGTTTTAAGGTTGAATCTGTAAATATGGTAATAATTTGAATATGCTCTATTGATTTGTAAAATTTAACTCCGAGACTTTCCTCAATTTTTTCATCGAAATAGCTTAATTTTGTTTTTTCAAACCGTAAATGCTCTTTTCCCTATTTGAGCGCAAAACGAAATTTCCTATCTACCCCTCTTGAATGAATAAATTCAGCTTCTTTTTCCTGCTTTGTTTTTTACAATTCTGCTATTGTCAAAGCTTTGCCGCTGATTCGGTATTTGTTCGTCAGGTATTGATAAAAGGGAATATCCGAACAAAAGACAAAATCATTTTGCGCGAGGTGGGCGTAAGGGCAGGAGATAGTTTAAATAAAGTTAACCTGAACGAAGTACTAGAAATTGACCGCAGAAAAGTTGTTAACACTAACCTGTTTGTCACGGTAAATATAGCTACTATAAATATCAGCGATTCGGTAATAGATATTGAGATTGAGGTAAAAGAACGGCTCTATTTTGTAGCTTTTCCGGTATTTTATCTGGCCGACCGGAATTTTAATGAGTGGTGGTATGAACGCAAGCGGGATTTACGAAGAACCATTTATGGAGTCTATACCAAGCATTCTAATCTGACTGGTAATAACGACCAATTAAAACTCAGAGCAGAGTTTGGCTTTGTGCCAAACTTTGAAATAGCTTATTCAACCCCCTATTTAGATAAAGATTTAACCAAAAGAGTTTCGGTAGGGGTGCTGTATATCATGAATAAAACCATGGCTTACCGAACCTGGCAGGATAAATTGCAGTTCTTTCAAAGTGAAGCGAAGCAGCGGGAGCGCCTATATATTTATTCAGTATTCAGCCAGCGTAAAGGCTTTTACCAAAGCCAGCAATTGGAGTTAAGTTATACACAGGTACAGATAGGAGACACTATTGCGGTGCTAAACCCAAACTATCTTTTAGAGGCCCAACAAAAACAGAATTACTTCCTGGCGAGTTATGCTTATATATATGATAAAAGAGATAACAGACAATATGCCTTAGACGGCTACACTGTAAGCTTTGGGGCAACGAAATATGGGCTATTGCCGAGTGATAATATCAAATTGTTCAGCCTGTCTGCAGGATATACCCAGTATTTTCCATTAGGCAAGAAATTTTATGCCAATTATAGTGTAAGAGGCAGAATGTCGTTTCCGAAGAAACAGCCTTTTTTGCAAACCTTGGGGTTGGGTTATCGTAACGATTTGGTAAGGGGTTATGAATTGTATGTAATCGATGGACAAAGTTATGGGCTTGTAAAAACCAATCTGAAATACCAGCTCTTTAATCGCACATTTGATCTGAAAAAATATCTTAAAATAAAACAATTCAATACTTTTCCGATAGCGGCATACTTAAATTCGTTTATTGACGTTGGGTACGTGAACAACAAGTTTTCGGCATTGAATAATAGTCGCCTGGCTAATAAACTCATTGCCGGAGCAGGTCTGGGGTTGGATGTAGTAACATTTTATAACGTAGTGGGGAGGCTCAATTATTCATTAAATGGCTTAGGGGAGAGACGAGTTTTTTTTGCGGTTACCAGAGATTTTTAAGTGCATGCTTAAACATGCTATAGTTAAAAATAGATTAAATACTGATACAATAAGTTCAAACTCATGAAAATCTACATTTTTGTTTTAATTTTGTTTATTCTAGCTTGTAGTAACCCAAAAGAAGAAACCCAGACAGTGGAAGTCGATGTCCCTCCCCCACCAACAGCACCTGCGGCCTCAAGCAATGTGCAAAACCTGGCTCGTACTATTATGGGTACCGGCGAAGGTCTCTTACGAGGTGTTAAATTTGGCGATTCAATCGAAGATGTAAAAAAGAAAGAAACGGTCGAACTTTTTGAAGAAGAAGATTCACACGTAGGCTATTCTTTTGACACCGAAAACCTGGAAACTGTTGATATTCTGTACGAAAAAAATAGTCAGAATCGCGTTTCGGGGATTGAATTAGACATTTATATGAACACCGACGAAACAAATGAAAGTCTGAAAAATGAACTCAGTAATTTGTTTTCGGTACGCTACGGAAAGCCTGTATCGGAAAACCCGATACTTGTATGGAAAGTTAAGCCATCAGGACAAGTCAGTATTAAAGTTGTGAAGAATAAATTGGATAGAGGTTTGGAGGTAAAGTTTTCTCAGCAACCCAAATCGATTTGATTTTATTAAATCAACCCTCTAAGAAAAATAAAACTTAGAGGGTTTTTTATGGACTAATTTTGATATTTTTAAAGATTCTAATGGATACTATTATAAATCCAAATTTACCTTACCATATATTAATGTTATGAACATGAAAACAAAACTACTCCCTTGGGTATTGATTAGTTGTTTAATGATAGCTGCCTGCGAAGGCCCACAAGGCCCTGATGGAGCAGCCGGACCAAAAGGAGCAAATGGTGCTACCGGCGCAACAGGTGCCACAGGTAGTACGGGTGCAACAGGTCCAGCTGGTACAGGAGCCAATGGAGCAACAGGTGCCACCGGAGCCACAGGAGAAAAAGGAGACCCCGGGACAAATGGAGCAAACGGCAATGATGGGGCCAAAGGTGATAAAGGAGACCCCGGCACAGCTAACGTAATTTATTCAGGTTGGTTTACACCAAATATCAGTGACTGGCAAAAAATATCAGATATTAACTATACTTATTCTATTGCCGAAGGAAAAATTACCCAGGATATTGTAGATAGAGGAGTTGTTTTGGCCTATAGCCGTCAGAATGCCAATAGTGCCAGTTATTTGCTGCCGCTAACAATGACTACCAGCTCGAGCATCAGTAATTATAATGTAGGGATGAGTATTGAGAAAGTAATTTTCAATTTCCTTGAATTATTGGAGCCATCCGGAAAACCAGCCAATAATTTGCAGTTCCGTTACGTTATTATACCAGGAGGCATCCAAACAAGAGCCAATTTAGATTACACTAATTTTGAAGCTGTTGCCCGTGCCTTCGGAATCCCAGAATAGTTTGGAAAATTTGTCAGGAATTGGGATGGTAAAGACACCTCTAGGGGTGTCTTTGCTTTTTTATCCTAATTTCAAAAGGCATTCAGGAACTGAATTGGACTGAAAAACATTGTTTTGTAAACATGAAGCGCTTAAATTAGTATTAGTTTTATAAAATTACTTCCACAAAACGACTTATAAAATGTGTTATCATCTTTCATTGGTAGCCGATGCCGAGAGACTCAAAGAACGCTACAGAGCAAAGCAATTAGAAAAACTTGATAAGTTAGCACCAGTATACCATGCCAATGCCTTTAGTTATCTGCCTTGGCCTGTCATTACCTCTGCTGAGCCTGATACCATTCAACTCATGCAATGGGGACTGATACCTTCTTGGGCCGCAAATCATGATAAAGCCATGGAATTGCGGAAAAATACACCTAATGCTCGCATCGAAACCATTTTTGAAAAACCTTCTTTCAGAGAATCAGCTCATAGAAGACATTGCCTTGTGCCAGCTACAGGTTTTTTTGAATGGCAAACTTTAGAGAACAAGAAATATCCCTATTATGTCCATCTGAAAAATGAAGAGATTTTCAGTTTAGCCGGAATCTGGGAAGCGTGGATTGATAAACAGAATGGAGAAACGAAAGAAACTTTTTCGATTCTTACCACAGATGCTAATCCTTTAATGGCAGAGATACACAATTCGAAGAAAAGGATGCCCGTTATATTAGCTAAGGAAACTGAACTGGATTGGCTTCAAAAAGGGTTTGATGAAACTACAATAGACTCTTTTGCCAAACCTTTCGACGAAAACAAAATGGAGGCTTATACCATAAGCCGAAAGATTTCGGAGAAAGACTCAAATACACCTGATGTGCTAAAGCCCTACACCTATTCGGAGTTTACGCAAACCAGTCTTTTTTAATTGTATGATTATTATGACAACTAAAAATCTATCTCTGCACAAGAGCTGTATTGCTTTTGGCTTTTTTGCCGCTTCTTTTATTTCAACAGCTTGTCTTGCTCAGAAATGTAACCATGCCAGTGAGGTGCAGGCACTTTTTACGCAGCTTAAAAATAATGGTTTCAACGAGCAAGAGCCTGTTGACTATCACTACTATTTTATTGATAGCGACCCTAAAGATATATCACATCTGAAAGAGGTATTGGTAAGGCAGGATTATAAATATGTAGGCATTGCTAAGGTAGCAGGCAAATATCAGTTAGAAGTTAGCAAGAAAGAGGCTCATACAGCCGGATCAGCCATTGAAAAAGGGAAAGAGCTAAAAGCTTTAGCTACTGCTAATAACGTAGATATATTTGATGGTTTTGAATTGAAAATGGCCGGAAGTAATGATATTTCAGATGATGTTGATGTATCTGAAGAAATAAACAAAATTCCGCCACCGCAACTATTCAAAAAAGCATTGGATTTTTATAATAAGAACGAAACAGAAAAGGCCTTGGCAGCTTTCGACCGTTGTATCAGTTTAGGTATTAATACAGAAACGAGTTATTATAAAAGAGGAAATTGCAAAACAACACTAGGCAATGTAAATGGGGCAATTGCAGATTTGGAAACTGTTGTACGTCTGAATCCGAAACACTATGAGGCCAATTTTAATCTGGGAGGTTTATATCTTGATAAGGAAAATTATGATAGAGCCATTGGGTACTATCAGAAGGCAGTGACGGCAAATCCACAAAGCGATAATGGTTTTTACCGCCTGGCAGAAGCCTATCAGAAAAAAGGTGAGAAGAAAACAGCACTTCAATATTGTGAAAAATCCTTAGCCGTAAACCCGGGTAACGTTTATGCCAAAGAACTATTAAAGAAACTGAATTGATAAGATAACTACTCATGAAGCAGAAGAGGGAGTTGGTGCTATGCCAACTCCCTCTTCTGTTTTCTGACATTTTAGCGATCCTTAAAACATTAAAAATGACAAATTGTCATTTATTTTTTTGTTCCAGTAATAAAAATGCGCCATTTTGTCTTGTTTTTTGTGATGGTATACAAATTGATAAACAGAATACGTCGCCACGAGGTTGTGGCAAATAAAAATGTTAAACAAGATTAAAATCAATAAAGAACCATGGCAACATTAGTAAGAAGTTTCGCCCCAACATTTCCATCAGCGTTACAAAACTTTTTTAATGATTTCGAGCGTGTAGCTCCAACTCACCAACATTCATTCCCTGCAGTGAATGTATTAGAAAGTGAGAATGAATTTAAAATTGAATTGGCCGCTCCGGGCTTGAAAAAAGAAGATTTCAAGATCAATGTTCACGAAAATGTATTGACTATTTCGGCTGAACAAAAAAC
>CBIHRH010000373.1:0-5631 GCA_966212365.1 uncultured Emticicia sp.
ATTACTTCTGATTCTGATACATTTTTACCAAAAGCGATATTATTGAAAATGGAATCATTAAACAATACAGCTTCCTGAGTGACAATCCCCATTAAATCACGAAGCGATTGTTGCGAAACCTTTTTTAAGTCTATCCCATCTATTAATATTTCGCCAGTAGTTGGGTCGTAGAACCTAGGAACAAGGTCGGCAATGGTAGATTTCCCACCACCTGATGACCCTACCAAAGCGATGGTTTTTCCTTTCGGTAGTGAGAAGTTTATATCTTTTAAAACCTGAATATTCTCGTCATAAGAGAAATTTACGTCTTTAAATACTACTTCATTTTTAAATTCTTTAAGTGCTACTACATCAGGCGCATCTTTAATTAAAGACTCACTATCGATCAAACCTAATACCCTTTCACCCGAAGCCAAACCTCTTTGTGCAGAACTAAAGGCATTAGAAATATCTTTTGCCGGACGCATCACCTGCGAGAAAATGGCTATATAAGCAATAAACTCAGATGCCTCAAGGCTTGAATTATTAGAAAGAATCAATGAGCCGCCATAGAGCAGAATACCCACAACCACAAATACACCCATGATTTCTGAAAAAGGTGAAGCCATCTCTCTTCGGGCAGCTAAACTGAATATTGCCCTGCGATACCCCTGGTTTTCATCTCTGAATTTCTCAGTCACAAATTTCTCGGCGACGAAGCCTTTTACTACCCTCATACCTCCAAAAACCTCATCCATTAAACTAATAAGGTTACTCAATCGCTGTTGTCCTTCACCCGCATTGTGCTTCATTTTCTTGACCAGCGTCGAAATAAAAATTCCTGAAACCGGAATCACTAATAGCGCAAAAAGAGTAAGATTCCATGAAATAGCGAATAACGAATAGATATAAGCCAGAAATAAGAATACTTCTTTGGTAGCTGCTGAGAAAGTATTAGCAATTGAGTTTTCAACCTCCTGCACGTCTGTAACAATACGTGAAATCAGATTTCCTTTACGCTCGTTACTGAAAAAACCTAAGTGTAAATGAATGGCCTTATTGAATACTTCCTGACGCAGATTAGCCACCATATTAGACTTAAATTTCTCTAAAAGCCGGATGCTGATGTATTTAAATATATTCGACAATATAATGGTAACGGCCACAGTACCGCAAACAAATTGTAAAGCCCCCTGCTTCCCGTACTCTTTCAGGAATGTAGCAAAATGGAAATTAAACTCTTTGATAGGATCGAAACCAGAAGGGGGTGTCAGCATTTCAGCGAGTTGCTTTGCATCAACCTGATCAAAAAGAACGCGGAGTAGAGGGATTAATAAAGTAAAATTCAGTACGCCAAAAATACTTGCTAACAAAGACGTAATCAGAAACGGAACTACGAAATTTCCTAAAGGTCTGGCATACGAAAGTAATCTGAGATAATTCTTCATTGAGGCTCACATCAACTCTTTTTCAGAGTTTCTAAATACTACAATTTTAAAAGCTGCAAAGTTCGGAAAGATGTCAGGATAATGCTAAGAATAAGTACTAAAAAGCATCAATAATAAAATATCACTATTTTTTACCGGCTAACGCAACCCTCCTGTTTAAACCTCCGTAATGTCTTTATTAATCATCTAAAAGCGTTTACTAGTCATGAAGAAAATCCTTGCAATTGCCTCCATTCTATCAATTATGCTCGTTGCCTCTTGTAAAAAAGATGAGGTACCCTCTAACGAAGTTAAATTTGGCGCAACTTTAAAAGGTTCGGAGGAAGTTCCGGCTGTTACGACAGATGCTACTGGAACTTTTGATGCCACTTACAACAAAGACACTAAGATTCTGACTTACACTGTTACTTATACAGGTATTACACCTACTGCCTGGCATATACACAAGGCAGCAATGGGCGTGGCAGGGCCGGTTGTTTTTAATTTCGGACAAACTTTTACTTCACCGTTTAATGCAGCAACTGTAGCTTTAACTACAGACCAGGAATCTGATTTAATGAACGGTAATTATTATGTGAATATCCACTCATCAAAATCACCATCCGGCGAAATCCGTGGGCAACTTTTGAAAAAGTGAGTTTTAACTGGATGAAGTACAAGAGGCCGTCTCAAAAGTTTTTCAAGCCAAATAATATTTAGAGAGGCTTTCTCCTCACCCTCTAAATCTCCCTCTCCCTAGGGAGAGGGAGACTTTAAACCCCTCCGCGCGGCGTCCGCTGCCGTTGGGGTGAGGAAAATTCCAAACGGTGCGCCGTTGCGATAATATTTGGTGCAAAATACTTTTGAGACGGCCTCTTATTTTTATACTTAACTTAGTTTTTCACATGACAAGAACACCCTATGCCCAAAGCCCCATGCCCTCTGCTATTATACTTGCTTGGTTTTCCAACGTCCCATTCGGAATACAAAAATACCAATAACAGCCAGAATAGACTCACTGATAGCAATAGACCAGAATACGCCAGATGGCCCCCAATTGAGTGTTCTGGCAAAGATATAGGCCAACGGTATTTCAATAGCCCAGAAACAGATAAGGTTCATAATAGTAGGTGTTTTGGTATCGCCTGCGCCATTCAATGCCTGACCAATGACCATTCCATAGCCAAAGAAAACATAGCCCAGACAAATAATCTGCAAACAGACTACGCCTACATCGACTACCTTTGGGTTATTATTGAAAATACTGATAAACTCCTTGGCGAAAATCGAGAATACGATACCCACCAATAATAAGAAAATCATATTATACAAAGCAACCCGCCAGACAGATGCTTCTGCCCGTTCGGGTTTCCCGGCGCCCAGGTTCTGACCTACTAAGGTTGAAGCTGCATTTGACATTCCCCACGATGGCAGAATAGTAAAGACAATGATTCTGATGGCAATGGTATAACCAGCTACTACATCGCTTCCGAAACTTGACAAGATTCTTGTCAGGAAAATCCAACTGGCCGATTGAATAATAAACTGACCAGTGCCCCCTGCGCCAATACTAATCAGACTTTTCATTACTTCACCATTAGGTGCAAACTGGCTTTTCTCAATCTGCATATTCCCGTTTCCTTTAAATATGGCATATAGCTGATAAATAACACCGATAGTACGGCCTATAGTTGTAGCAATGGCGGCGCCTTCTACACCCATTCCCATTACCGGAATCAGTAGAAAGTCCATCCCTATATTAATAAAATTAGCCAGAATAACCGACCTCATGGCTGTAGAAGCATCACCAGCTCCACGCAAAGCTCCACTTAAGGTATATAGTAAAATGATGGAAGGACTACTGGCAAAAATAATCCGGGTAAAGTTAGCCCCTTTGTCTATCAGGTGTTGGTCGCCGCCCATTAAACGTAGAATATCTTCGGCAAAAACAAAACCTAAGATACCCACAATAATTCCAAATATTACGGACATAATAATAACCTGTGCCATGGCTAGTCCAGCTTCTTTTTTATTCCCCTCACCAACACGGCGTGCCACAATAGCCGTTGCAGCCATGCTTAACCCAATAGCTACTGAATAAATTAATGTAAGTACCGATTCTGTAAGCCCGACTGTAGCTACTCCTTCAATGCCCACATAGCGAGCCACAAAAAAGGCATCTACAATAGCAAAGAGTGATTCGCCTACCATTTCTAATATCATTGGCACTGATAGTAGAAAAATAGCACGATTGATGTTTACTTCTGTATAGTTTTGTTCTTCGCCACGAATGGCTTGCATCAACAAGTCAAAAAACTTTCGCATGAATTCAAAAAGTTTATAGCCAATAAAAAAACGGCATAATACCGCCTATTGGCGCGATATAAATAATTTTCTAATGAAAGGATATAAGAAATAGGTTTACTAAAAGTCGGCTGAGCAACCTTAGTAAAAGAGAGGAAAGAAATTATCCGTACTTAACGGATACGAACGGAGGTGGTCATATACATGGGCCTTTTAAATTTTGTACGGCAAAGATAGTTTTTTGCTTTTGTGTAGCAAAATGTTTGAAGAATAAATTTCGTATATGGGACTTTTAAAAACAAAATGGTACGCCCTTGTAGTCAATAGCGCACCATTTTATATGAAATAATTCAATTATTGTTATGCTTTAAGCTCTTTGATCAATTTCAACGCATAGCCAACAATATTGGTAACTTCTTCAAAGTTTTTGCTGGCCAGCACCTCTTTAGGCACTAATTGTGAGCCTATGCCTACAGCCGTTGCTCCTGCGCCGAACCATAATTTCAGGCTTTCGCTGGTAGGTGATACACCGCCCGTTACCATTACCTGTACATCAGGCATTGGGGCTTTTATTGCTTTTACAAAGGCTGGCCCTAATACTTCGCCTGGAAAAAGTTTAATGAAATCTGCACCTGCCTGACGGGCATTATAGATTTCAGTAACAGTCATTACACCCGGCATCCACGGAATACCTGCTTCCTGACAAACGGCACCTACTTCCGGATTCATGATGGGTGCTACAATGAAATTGGTGCCAACTTCTATGTATTTTTGAGCAGTGACAGCATCATAAATAGTACCGATACCCAGAATCATTTCGGGCATTTCGGTTTCTGCTATACTCAATAAATCTTTGAAATTAGTAAATGAATTTTCGGTACGATTTGTAAACTCAAAAACCCGCACACCTGCTGCATAGCAAGCACGAAGCACATTCAGACAAATATCTAAATCATTATGTGTAAATAAAGGCACTAAGCCCGTTGCGCTTACTTGTGCTAAAGTTGTATTTTTATCGAATCGTGCCATTTTATTACTTATTTACTTTGAAAATTCTTTATTATTTTAACGTTTTAAACGACCTGATTTGTCACCACTCATCACTGATTCTACCTCCGGAACAGTAACTAAATTCTGGTCACCCTCAATGGTATGTTTTAGTGCCCCTGCAGCTACACCAAACTGTAAGGATTTCAAATCATCCTGGAAAGTCAATTGCCCATAGATAAAACCGCCTAAGAAAGCATCACCTGTACCGATTCTGTCTACAATATGCGTTATATCCTGATATTCGGTTTCTATGAGTTCTTCGCCAGTCCACATTTTAGCATTGTATTGGTTGTGAGAGGCGCTTACCTGCACTCGATCGGTGTCTATTACTTTTTTCACATTCGGATACGCCTCCATCAACATTTTGCAAGCCTCCACAAACTTACCTTTCTCGGCAGTTACTTTCATTGAGAATATCTCTTCGATATTTTTTCTGCTCGCCAGAATAATGTCAGAGTAAGAAGCTAATTCCGGCAGAATATCCTGTGGGGTTTTGCCGTATTTCCATAAATTGCTACGGTAATAAATATCTGATGAAACCGTAATACCTAGTTTTTTAGCAGTTTTCACAGCATCCAGACAAGCCTTCGCTGCACCTTCAGATAATGCCGGAGTGATACCACACCAGTGAAACCAGTCTGCACCTTTCAGAATCTCTTCCCAATCAAACCATGACGGGTCAATTTTAGAGAAAGCTGAATCCATACGGTCGTAAACAATCTGGCTGGCGCGCATTACAGCACCTGTTTCCAGGAAGAAAACGCCGATTCTGTCACCTTCCAGCTTCACGTAAGAAGTATCTATATCTAAAGAACGCAAATAAGCCTTGGCTTTTTGGCCCATCAGGTTGTTAGGGAAACAAGTTACATGA